>CAZMBT010000174.1:0-4838 GCA_964564395.1 uncultured Alkalilacustris sp. | reverse complement strand
CATAGCCGTGCCCGCGCATCGTCAGCTCGACGGTGTCGGCGATGGCCTCGCGCGAGGCCAGCGAGGAGCGCATGCCTTCATGCCCCATTGCGATGCCGTCGGTCACGGTTATGGTGGTGAACTCGCGCGGCGTGCCGTGCGCAGTGCTGACCCCGGCCTTCGCCGCCTGCGCCTGGCGCGACAGCGCGATGTTGCACGGCGCCGCCTCGTTCCAGCAGGTCGCGACCCCCACAAAGGGCTGGTCGATCTCGGCCTCGGACAGCCCCATCGCGTAGTAGTACGACCGATGCGGCGCCCGTGCGGGGCCTTGCGTTACATGACGGCTGGGCAGTCGCGACTTGTCGATGCGGCGCTGGCTCATCACTTCTCTCCCCTCTGGCGCTTCCCGATCTGGATAGGCGAGCCGGCGCCGGCGCACAAGCGTCAAGCTTGACGCCGACCCGTGCAAGGGCGATTGACCGGCGCGAGCAGGCAGCCATATGACCCCCATGCGTACAGCGACTTTCGAGGATTTCATTGCCCCCGCGCGCCGGCGGCCGGAGCTGTGGCGGCTGTTTGCCGGCCTGGTGCTGATTGGCGCGGTCTATGCCGCATGGATCGGCGGTATGGCGGTGGCGCTGGGGCTGGCGGCGCGGCGCATGGAGGAGGTGCCGCGCCTCGATGCCGATGCGATCGCGGCCAACCCTTTCGCCGTGCTGTTGCTGCTGTTCAGCTTTGCGGGGCTGCTTGTCGGGGTTGCGCTTGCGGTGCGGCTCCTGCACCGGCGTTCGGTCGCCACGCTTGTGGGGCCATTGCGGGTGGCCTTGCGCGATTTTGCCTTCGGGGCCGCTGTGGTCGCGGTCGTCGGTGCGGTGGGCCTGCTGCTCTGGCAGGGACGCGCGGATCTGGAACCCGGTGTCGCGCCGGGGCTTTGGTTGATGCTGCTGCCGCTGGCGTTGCTGGGGCTGCTGATGCAGACCGGCGCCGAGGAGCTGGTTTTCCGCGGCTACATGCAACAGCAACTCGCGGCGCGATTCCGTTCGGCGCTGATCTGGATGGTGTTGCCCAGCCTCGCCTTCGGGATGCTGCATTACAATCCGGCCCAGATGGGTGGCAATGCCGGGCTGATCGTGGTGGCGACGGCGTTCTTTGGCCTCATCGCGGCGGACCTGACGGCGCGCAGCGGCTCGCTCGGGCTGGCATGGGGGCTGCATTTCGCCAACAACATCCTTGCCCTGCTGGTGGTTTCGGCCGGAACGGGAATGGAGGGGTTGGCGCTCTATCGTTTGCCCGAGGGCGCCGACACCGCGGCGCGCCTGCGCCCCCTCATTCTGTTTGACATGGGATTGATGGCGGTATTCTGGGGGGTGTGCCGATTGTGGCTGCGCGGGCGTTGATTGCAATCGACGCGGTGCGCACCTAAGACGAGGACGAAACCGGGGACGGGTCAGCGCGATGAACTGGATCACCAACTATGTTCGCCCCACGATCAACTCGCTCTTTTCGCGGCGCGAGGTGCCGGAGAATCTTTGGCACAAGTGCACCGATTGCGGGTCGATGCTGTTCCATCGCGAGTTGAGCGACAACCTGAATGTCTGCACCAGCTGCGGCCATCACATGGCCATCACGCCGAGGGCGCGGTTCAAGTCGCTCTTCGACAATGGTGTCTTCGGCGAGATCAAGGTGACCGAGCCGGTTGCCGACCCGCTGCATTTTCGCGATCAGAAACGCTATCCGGACCGGCTGCGCGGGGCCCAGAAGACGACCGGTGAAAAGGAGGCCATGCTCGTCGCCGAAGGCGAGATCGGGCGCACGCCCATCGTGGCCGCGGCGCAGGATTTCAGCTTCATGGGCGGCTCCATGGGCATGTATGTCGGCAATGCGATCATCGCCGCCTGTGAACGCGCTGTCGAACGCAAGCGGCCGTTGATCCTGTTCGCTGCCGCGGGCGGTGCGCGCATGCAGGAGGGGATTCTCTCGCTCATGCAGATGCCGCGCGCGACCGTGGCGGTGCAGATGCTGCGCGAGGCCGGGCTGCCCTACATCGTGGTGCTGACGCATCCCACGACGGGCGGCGTCACGGCGTCCTATGCGATGCTGGGCGATGTGCAGATCGCGGAGCCGAACGCGCTGATCTGTTTCGCCGGTCCGCGCGTCATCGAACAGACCATCCGCGAAAAACTGCCCGAAGGCTTTCAGCGCGCGGAATATCTGCTGGATCACGGCATGCTGGATCGGGTGACGCATCGCAAGGACATGCGCGACGAGCTGATCACGATCACCCGCATGCTGATGGGGCTGCCGCCGGCCGTGCGCGGTGAGTTGCCGCAACCCGGCGCGCCCGAGACCGCGTCCCCCCCGCAACCCGCCGCCAGATCGGAAACGCCGTCGCAGGAGACGCCGGCGGAACCGACGCAGGGCGCGTCGGCGAAGGGCGACACGCAACGCGGCAAGGGTGACAAGCCCGCCAAGGCGCCACGATCCGGCGCGTCCGGCAAGGGTGGGGGAGACCGCAAAGCGTGACCGCGCCCGGCTCCGACGCCATCCTCGCGCGGATGATGGCGCTGCATCCCAAGATCATCGATCTCACCCTGGACCGCGTGTGGCGGCTGCTTGCCGCGCTGGGCAGCCCGCAGACCGCCTTGCCGCCGGTGATCCACCTTGCAGGCACCAACGGGAAGGGGTCCACCCTTGCGATGCTGCGCGCAGGGCTGGAGCATGGCGGCGCGCGGGTGCACGCTTATACCTCGCCGCATCTCGTGCGCTTTCATGAGCGGATCCGCCTCGCCGGTGCGCTGATCACCGAGTCCGAGCTTACCGCGCTGCTGGATGAATGCGAGGCGGCGAATGGCGCGGCGCCAATCACCTATTTCGAGATCACGACCTGCGCGGCGCTTCTGGCCTTCGCGCGTGCGCCGGCGGACTGGTTGTTGCTGGAGACGGGGCTGGGCGGGCGGCTCGACGCCACGAATGTCGTGCCGCGCCCGGCGCTGACCGTCATCACGCCCGTTGCGCTGGATCATCAACAGTATCTGGGCGACACGCTGTCCGACATCGCCGCCGAGAAGGCGGGCATCCTCAAGCGGGGTGTGCCCTGTGTCGTCGGCCCGCAGGAGGACGCCGCGCTCGCAGTGATCGAGGCGCGCGCCGAACGCGTCGGCGCCCCGCTTCTGGTCCATGGTCAGCACTGGCATGTACGGACCGAGCATGGGCGGCTCGTCTTCGAGGATGAAACCGGCCTTGCCGATCTGCCGATGCCCGCGCTCAGGGGGCCGCATCAGTTGGTCAATGCTGGCATGGCGCTGGCGGCCATGCGGCATCTGGGGCAGGGTGAAGAGGCGGCCTGCGCAGCGGCGCTGTCCGGAGCGGACTGGTCGGCGCGGATGCAGCCGCTGCGCGAGGGGCCGCTGTGCGCGGCGGCGCCGCGGGCCGAGCTGTGGCTGGATGGCGGGCACAACCCGGCGGCCGGGCATGCGATCGCCGAGACCCTCGCGCAGATGCCGGCGCGTGCGACCTATCTGATCTGCGGCATGCTGCGGACCAAGGATGTGCAGGGCTATCTGCACCCCCTCGCGGCGCAGGCGCGCGGCCTTCAGGCCGTGTCGATCCCCGGCGAGGCCGCGACGCTCAGCGCGTGCGAGACTGCCGCGGCCGCGCGCCTCGCCGGCCATGACGCCGAGGTGGCGGCGGATGTGCCGGCGGCCCTGCGCGCGATCACCGATGCCGAGCCGCAGGCGCGAATCCTGATTTGCGGCTCGCTGTATCTGGCCGGGCAGATCCTGCGGGACCATGTCTGAGACGATCGCAGGTTTGAGGCGGTGCCGATGGATGAAGCCCAGACCGAACAACTGGCAGTGCAGATCCGCGCCACGCTGCGGGAGATGCCCGCGCCGGAGCTTCCGGTCACCTATGGTGCGCTGGCCGCGCGGCTGTCGGTGCCGGGGCCGGGACGTATCCGCCGCCTGACCGACGCGCTGGAGCTGACGATGCATCAGGACGCGGCGCGGGGCCGGCCGCTTGTGGCGGCGCTGGTGGTGGCGCGCATGGGCGGCGGCCTGCCGGCACAGGGCTTTTTCGAGCTTGCCGCGAAGCTGGGCTACCTTCCGGCGGATCGTCAGGCGGCACGAGCGGCGTATCCGGCGCTGTTTCGGCAGGCCCTCGATGCGCGCTGACGTGTTCCGGGACGAGGCGGGCCGGGGTCAGCGGGTCCAGTCGCTGCTTTGCATCTCGCGCAGTCGGCTGGCGGTGCGCTCGAACTCGAAGGCGCCGGTGCCCTCGACATAGAGCTGTTCGGGCAGATCCGCGGCGCTGGCCACAAGCTGCACGCGGGCCTCGTAAAGGGTGTCCACCAATGTCACGAAGCGTTTCGCCTCGTTGAAATTGGCCCGTGAAAGGCGCGGAATGTCCTCAAGGATCAGAACGCGCACGGCATCGGCGATGGCGAGGTAATCTGCCGCCCCGAGCGGTTGGCCGCACAGATCCCAGAACCGTGCGCGGCCGACCCCGGCGTCGAATTGCGGCAGCGTGACCTTGCGCCCCTGGACGGTCAATGTCAGCGGTTCACCCGCGGCGGCGCCGGTCAGATCCTGCCAGATCGCCTCGATGGTGGCGCGCGCCTCGGTATCGATGGGCGTGAACCAGACCCGTGCGCCTTCCAGCCTGTGCTGGCGGTAGTCGTTCACGCTTTCGAGTTCATGCACCTCCATGTTCTGGTGCAGCAGCGCGATGAAAGGAAGGAAGAGCTGCCGGTTCAGCCCGTCCTTGTAGAGATCGTCGGGCGGGCGGTTCGATGTCGTCACGATCCCGACGCCGGCGCCGAACAGCCGCTCGAACAGCCGCCCGACGATCATCGCATCGGT
>CAZMBT010000173.1:0-4840 GCA_964564395.1 uncultured Alkalilacustris sp. | reverse complement strand
GTCAGCCCTATCTGCGGGTGCAGAACCTCGCCGCGACCATGGAACAGATGCGCGCGGCGGGGCGGGTCCTGCTCGGGCTGGACGGGGAGGCGGAGTTGTCGCTGGAACAGGGTTTTGCGACGGCGCCCGCCGGGGCGCCGGTGGGGCTGGTTCTGGGCGCGGAGGGCGCGGGGTTGCGGGCGCGCACGCGCGATTGCTGCGATGCGCTGGTACGGATCGCGCCGGCGGGGGGCTTCGGTTCGCTGAACGTGTCCAACGCCGCGGCGGTGGCGCTTTACGCGGCGGGGCGGGGAGACTAGCAGGTCTTCTCTTTTTGTTCACATCGACGCGATGAACCTTTACAGAACGGCGTGAACACCTACATCAGACTCGGAAGCGTGATAACGGAACATTCGCGTTTCTCTTCACTGTCCCTCGTTCCGTAACTGGCGCCCGGTTCTGCCGGGCGCTTTTTTGTGCGGCCGGCCGGTCCGGCCCCTGAATGGCGCTTTCATCGCCGCGCCCGAGCGCTTAGGCTCGGGGCATGACCTATTCCGATCCGTGGCTCAAGCAGATTCTGGCGCGCAGCAAGATCATCGCAATCGTCGGGGTGTCGCCCAACCCCGTGCGGCCCAGCCATTATGTGGGACGGTATCTGGCGCTGAAGGGATACACGGTCATTCCGGTCAATCCGGTCCATGCCGGCAAGACCCTGTTCGGCGCGCAGATCCTTGAGAGCCTGCGCGCGATTCCCGCGGACATCGCGGTGGACATGGTCGACATATTCCGCCAGTCGGCACATGTGCCGCCCATCGTCGATGAGGCGCTCGATTGCCTGCCTGCGCTGCGCACCATCTGGATGCAGATCGGAGTCGAACACCCCGAAGCCGCCGCGCGCGCGACGGCGCGCGGGGTGGATGTGGTGCAGAACCGCTGCCCGAAGATCGAATACCAGCGCCTGTTCGGCGAACTGCGCATGGGCGGCTTCAACACCGGGATCATATCCTCGCGCCTGTGAGGCATGTCGGGTTCGACCGGACCTTCGGCGAACACACGCCTGCGGGGTGGTCTGTGCGCTGTCAGGCGACCCGAAAAGGAAAACGGGCCGTCCCGGCAAGGAAAACCGTTGCGCCCCTGATCTTGCCCCCTCCACGCGAGCAGCAAGAGAAAGGCGGCGCCCGGAGGAACAGGTTCCCGGTTCGGCGCTTGAGCGTTGGTTGGAGAGGGGCTTTCTCAGCGGGCTGTTCGACGCATGTCGCGCCGGATTGGGCTCCGAACCGCCCGGGCCGATGGTGGTGCCGGTCGGGAACGCCGCGACCGGGCGTCAGTCGGCGGTGAGTTCGCCGCGCTCGATCTGGTCCTGCTCCATGCTTTCGAAGCGGGCCTTGAAGCTGCCTTCGCCAAAGCCGTCATCGCCCTCGCGCTGGATGAACTCGAAGAAGATCGGCCCGATCATGGTCTTCGAGAAAACCCGCAGCAGGATGCGCGTCTCGCCGCCATCGACCACGCCCTCGCCGTCGATCAGGATGCCATGCGTCTTCTTCCGGTCCATCGGCTCGTCATGGCCGGGCGCGCGGTCATGGCTCATCCGGCAATAGGTGTCGGGCGGGGTCGGCATGACCGTCACACCCCGCGCGGCGATGGCGTCCACCGAGTCGCCGATGTCCCGCGTCCCGACGGCAATATGCTGGATCCCCTCGCCATTGTAGCGTTCGAGGTATTCCACGATCTGCCCCTTCTCGCCGCGATCCTCGTTGATCGGGATGGGCGAACTCGGCGAGTTCGAAACCATCGGTTGCGGCGGGAGTCTCGGCGGTGATGATCGATTTCGGTGCGGAATGCGCTCATCCATGATGTGCTGCTGCCGCACCCGGCGGTGTCGCGCGTGCACAGCCAGATCGTGAAGGATCAGCTCAAGGCGGATGCGCCGCTGCCGATCTGAACGGCGCTCAGCCCGGCAGCACCGCGCGCAGGAATTGCAGCGCCACGCCCAGCCCGTCGGGGGCGATGCCGTGGCCGGTTCCCTCCGAGACATGGGTGCGCACGTCGAAACCGGCGCCGCGCAGCGCCTGTGCGGCCTCGGGCATCGAGGAGGGCGGGACCATTTCGTCGGAATCGCCATGCACGAGCAGCACCGGCGGGCGGCTGACCACCTCGGCGGCGAGAAGTTCGGGCGCCAGCAACCGGCCCGAAAAGCCCGCCAGCCCCGCCACCGGCGCGGCACGGCGCGGCAGCACATGCAATGCCATCATGGTGCCCTGCGAAAACCCGATCACCCCGAGCTGGTCGGGGCCCAACCCCTCGGCGTCGAGCGTGTCGTCGATGAAGGCGTCGAGATCGCGCGCCGCCTGCGCCATGCCCTCGCTTGCCGCCTGTTCGCTGGAGCCGTCGAGCCAGGGAATCGGAAACCACTGATAGCCGAAGGGGTTGCCACTGCAGCGTTCCGGTGCGTTGGGGGCGACAAAGACGGTATCGGGCAGGTGCGGGCCCAGCGGGTCGGCCAGGCCCAGCAGATCTGCGCCATCCGCGCCGTAGCCATGCAGAAACAGGATCGCGCTGCGCGTCGTCCCCGATTGCGGTGCCTTGCGTCCGGCTTGCAGCTTGCGTGTCATGCGACCCCCTCGCGTCCCTTGTCGACGCGGTAATAGGCCCATAGCAGCCGCGCCGCAACCGCGCGCCAGGGCGACCAGTCCTCGGCCATGCGGCGCAGCGCGGCCTCGCGCGGGCGCTCGGGCAGCGCGAACAGCGCGCGGGCGGATTCCTGCAGCGCCAGATCCCCCGGCGCGAAGACATCCGCGCGCCCCAACGAGAACATCGCATAGATCTCGGCGGTCCAGCGGCCGATCCCCGGCACCGCCACCAGGGTCGCCACGACCTCCGTGGTGGGCGCGGCGCGCAGTGCCGGGTAATCGATGCCGGCCCCGGCCAGCGCCTGCACATAGCGGATCTTCTGGCGTGACAGCCCGCAGGCGCGCAGCCGGTCCGCGTCGGCGGCGACGACCGCGTCGGGCGCGGTCAGCCCGGCCTCGGACAGGCGTGTCCATATGGCGCTTGCCGCCGCGACGCTGACCTGCTGGCTGACGATCGCGCCCATCAGCGCATCGAAGCCGTCCGCACGGCGGCGCAGCGGCAGCGGCCCGGTGCGGCGCAGCGCGGCCTGAAAGCGCGGTTCGCGCGCGGCGAGCCATTCGGCCCCTTCGGCCACGCAGGCCTCGGTCTCGATTATGCGTTCCTGCATGCACCCTCCGGCGGCGCAGCCTAGCGCCGGCGTGGCGGCGCGCCAAGTGGCCCGCGGCAGTATATCCGGCACAATCGGAAACGATGCGGCTGACGGGATTTCGCCCTTTTCCTTTCGCACGGTCGCGGCTAGGCAAGGCGCATGAGCGACAGCGTCGACAGCAGATCCGCGGCCGGCCCGGCGCAGGGCAGCGCCGCGCCGCGCGTGAACGATGGGCGGGCAAGGCGCAACGTCGCCGTGCTGATCGCCGCGCAGGCGATCCTCGGGGCGCAGATGCCGATGATCTTCACCGTCGGCGGGCTGGCCGGGCAGAGCCTTGCGGCGAATGTGTGCTGGGCGACGCTGCCGATCTCGCTGATCGTGCTGGGCTCGATGCTCACGGCCACGCCGCTGGCCGCGCTGATGCAGCGCTTCGGCCGGCGCGCGGGCTTCGTCGTCGGCACCATGGGCGGCACGCTGGGCGCGGCGATCGGGGCCTGGGCGCTGTGGATCGCGTCGTTCGAGCTGTTCCTGCTCGGGTCGCTGCTGACGGGCATGTACATGTCGGCGCAGGGCTTCTACCGCTTCGCCGCCGCCGACACCGCATCCGAAAGCTTCCGCCCCAAGGCGATTTCCTATGTCATGGCGGGCGGCTTGCTGTCGGCGGTGCTGGGGCCGCAGATCGTCAGCGTGACCGCGGAAAGCATGGTGATCCCGTTTCTGGGTACCTATCTGGCGGTGATCGTGCTCAACCTGGTGGGGGTGTTCCTGTTCGTCTTTCTGGACATTCCCAAACCGCCCAAACCGGCCGTGGACGCCCCGGTAGCGCGGTCGCGCATGGCCATGCTGCGCACGCCGGTGATCGCGGTGGCGGTGATCTGCGCGACCGTGTCCTATGCGTTGATGAACCTCGTGATGACCTCGACACCGCTGGCGGTGGTCGGCTGCGGCTTTGCGACCTCGGATGCGGCGAATATCGTGTCGGCGCATGTGCTGGCGATGTATGCGCCGTCCTTTGTCACCGGGCACATCATCGCGCGCATCGGCGCCGAACGCACGGTCGGGCTGGGTCTGGCGATCCTTGGGCTGTCGGGGATGGTCGCGCTCAGCGGTGTCGAACTGCAGCAATTCTATATCGCGCTGATCCTGCTGGGAATCGGGTGGAATTTCGGCTTCATCGGCGCCACGACGCTGCTTGCCTCGGCCCATCGGCCGCAGGAGCAGGGCCGGGTGCAGGGCATGAACGATTTCATCGTCTTCGGCGGCGTGACCTTTGCCTCGCTGTTCTCGGGCACGCTGATGAACTGCACCGGCGGTTCCGCCGAGGCGGGCTGGCAGCTGGTCAACGTGGCGATGGTGCCGTTCCTGGTGCTGGCCGGGGCGGCGCTGATCTGGCTGGTGATGCGCCCGCGCGACGCGGCAGGCTGATCCGCAAGTCACAGTGCGATTGCGGCGCCGCGCGCGCAGCGGTAAGAGAAACTGACCAATTCATCCCTTGTCGCCATGAGGCCGCCATGACCGTCGTGACCACCCTGCAGGATCTGCACAGCCTCTACCGCCGCCGGGTGCCGCGCATGTTCTACGATTATACGCAAAGCGGGTCCTGGACCGAACAGACCTTTCGCGACAACACCACCGATTTCG
>CAZMBT010000172.1:0-4859 GCA_964564395.1 uncultured Alkalilacustris sp. | reverse complement strand
CGGGCTGGAAGATCAGCGCGACGCGCCCGCAAAAGCGCCGCGTCTCGGCCAGGTAGCGTGCGGCGCCCAGCAGCATCGTGGTGTGCCCGTCATGACCGCAGGCATGCATCACCCCGTCCACCCGCGAGGCATGCGCCGCGCCGGTGGCCTCGGTGATGGGCAGCGCGTCCATGTCCGCGCGCAACCCGATGGTCGGGCCGTCGCCCTGCCCCTCGATGATGGCGACCAGCCCGCTTTCCGCGATACCCTCATGGATCTCGTCGACGCCGAACTCGCGCAGCCGCTGCGCGACGAAGGCGGCGGTGCCGTGGCAGTCGAAGCGCAGCTCGGGGTTCTGATGCAGATGCCGCCGCCAGGCGGTCATCTCATCGGCGAAATCGGCGATACGATTGTTGACGGGCATGGTGGACTCCTCGGGTTGTTCGCGGTTACTCGGCCGAACACCACCCGAAAACGCGAGGCGGAGCAATGCCTGAATCCCACAGCGACCCCGCGCAGACCGGAGCCGACGCCGGCCTGCCCCGCCTGCTGCGGATCATGCGCCGACTGCGGGATCCGCAGACGGGATGCCCGTGGGATGTGGTGCAGGATTTCGACTCCATCGCGCCCTACACGCTGGAAGAGGCCCATGAGGTCGCCGACGCCATCGCCCGGCGCGACTGGCCGGGCCTGAAGGGCGAGCTGGGCGATCTGCTCTTGCAGGTGGTCTATCATGCGCAGATGGGCGCCGAGGCCGGGCATTTCGATTTCAACGCCGTCGCCAGCGCGGCCGCCGACAAGATGGTCGCGCGCCATCCGCATGTGTTCGGCGACGAATCGCGCGACCGCACCCCGCAGGAACAGAGTGCCGCCTGGGAACGCATCAAGGAGGCCGAGCGCGCGCGCGACGGCGCCGCGGCGGGCACGCTGGACGGGGTGGCGCTGGCCCTGCCGGCACTGACCCGCGCGCTCAAGCTGCAGCGGCGCGCGGCGCGGGTCGGCTTCGACTGGCCCGACAGCGCCGGCACGCTCGACAAGATCGCCGAGGAGACGCGCGAATTGTCCGAGGCCCGCGCGCACGGGGACGACGCCCACATCGCCGAGGAGTTCGGCGATCTGCTGTTCGCGATGGTCAACCTCGCGCGGCAGCTCGGCATCGACCCCGAAGCCGCGCTGCGTGGCGCCAATGCGAAGTTCACCCGCCGCTTCGAGGCGGTGGAGGCCGCGCTGGCGGCGCGGGGGCGGCGGGCGCAGGATGCGGACCTCGCCGAGATGGACGCGCTGTGGGACGCGGCCAAACGTGCCGAGCGCGGCTGATCACACCGCGCCCAGAACCAGCACCATGAGCAGCGTGTAGACCATGATTCCGCCGCCGATGAGCCACAGCGCCCAGTTGCGCCCGATGCTGGCCTTGGTGAGCTGTGCGCCCTGATAGATCAGGTCGGGCCAGGTGTAGGAGACGAAATCTCCCTGCGTGAAGACGACGATCACGCGGCCATCGGCATCCACGACGGGCAGCCGGCGAAACCGCTCATTCGACATGATGCGCAGCCAGTCGAGCAGATCATCGGTCTCGCGCGCCACGCGCGGATCATGTGTCATGATCTCGCGCAGGGAAGTCTGTGCGGGATCGCGCCCCTCATTGACGATGCGCGTCATGACATCGCGCTCGGTCACGATGCCGACGATCCTGTCATCACCGTCCAGCACGATCACCGAGCCGAACTTGCGCGCGCTCATCGCCGCGACCGCCTCGGCCACGGTCGCATCCGCGGTCTGGGTCAGCGGCTGAGGCTTGCTGCGAAACTCGGGACGGTCCCGCAGTTGCGTGTTGACATGGGTGGTTGCGGCCATCTGTCCTCCCGGGCGGTTTTCCCTGAAGTCCTCGAATGTCTGCACCAGGACCTAGAACGGCTGCGCGCAGGACAAGGGCACTGGAACCGCGCGGCGCCCAAACCTATGTGCTTGGGAAAGGAGTGCGCGCCATGAGCTTGAGCATCGCGTTCGACAACAGCTATGCCCGCCTGCCCGACAGGTTCTTTGCCCGCCTTCCGCCAACGCCGGTGCGCGCACCCGGTCTGATCCGGCTGAACACCGATCTCGCCGTGCAGCTGGGCCTCGATCCGGATGCCCTGGCCGGGGGAGAGGGGCTGGCCATGCTCGCAGGCAACCACCTGCCCGACGGCGCCGAACCGCTGGCGCAGGCCTATGCCGGGCACCAGTTCGGCGGGTTCGTGCCGCAGCTGGGCGACGGGCGCGCGCATCTGCTGGGCGAGGTGATCGACCGACAGGGCCGACGCCGGGACATTCAGCTCAAAGGGTCGGGGCGAACCCCGTTTTCGCGCATGGGCGACGGCCGCGCCTGGGTCGGGCCGGTGCTGCGCGAGTATCTGGTCAGCGAAGCGATGCATGCGCTGGGCGTGCCGACGACGCGGGCGCTGGCAGCGGTCACCACGGGCGACTGGATCTTTCGCGAAGGGCGCATGCCCGGCGCGGTGCTCACGCGGGTCGCGTCCAGCCATATCCGGGTCGGCACCTTCCAGTATTTTGCAGTGCGTGGCGATGTCGACGCGCTGGAGGCGCTGACACACTACACCATCGCGCGCCATCATCCCGATGCCCAGGGGCCGCTCGATCTGCTGCGCGCCGTGGTGAAGGCGCAGGCGCGGCTCGTGGCCGACTGGATGGCACTGGGCTTCATCCATGGCGTGATGAACACCGACAACACCCATGTCGGCGGCGAGACGATCGACTACGGCCCGTGCGCCTTCATGGACGCCTACCATCCGGAGACGGTCTTCTCGTCGGTCGATGACTTCGGTCGCTACGCCTACGCCAATCAACCTCAGATCGCGGTGTGGAACCTGGCCCAGCTGGCCACCTGCCTGCTGCCTCTGATCGACAGCGACCAGGATCGCGCGGTCGAAGCGGCGACCGAGGTGGTGCATGAATTCGCACCGCTCTATCAGGCGCAATGGCTGGCACGGTTTCGCGCCAAGCTGGGGCTGACGACGCAGGACGCGTCGGATGCCGCGCTGATCGAGGCGCTGCTGGAGCGCATGGCCGCGCAGCGGGCCGATTTCACCCGCACCTTTCGCGGGCTGTCGCACGGCACCGCGCGCGACGAGTTCCGCGACCCCGCAGCCTTTGATGCCTGGGAACAGAACTGGCTGGCCCGGCTGACGCGCGAGGGTCGTGACCCGGCGCAGGCGCGCGCCGCCGCGCGTGCGGTCAACCCGGCTTTCATACCGCGCAACCATCAGCTCGAGGCCGCGCTCGACGCCGCGGTGTCGCAGGATTACGCGCCGTTTCACCGGCTGTGCGAGGTGCTGGCGCGTCCCTTCGAAGATCAGCCCGAACACGCCGATCTGCAGGCCCCGCCGCCGCCCGGAAGCGCGGTTCACCGCACATTCTGCGGCACCTGAGGCGGGGTCGGCGCGGTCGCGGTCGGCTATGTCGTCTCGTCCGACGCCGACTCGGGGTCTGCCGGCTCCGTGAAGGACGGCGCCGCAGTGTCCGAGGGCGCAGTCCCCGCAAACGCGGCGTCCGAAGGCACGGTGTCCACGGACGCGGCGGTGTCCGGTCGGCCGAGCGCCGTGTCGGCCGCCACCGGCGCGATGCCATCCGCCACGGGCTCCTCGGCGGGCAGGTCATCCAAGGGCGGGTCCGACCATGGTGGCTGCGCATCCCCCCATGCGGCCCTGTCCGGCGCGGGATCTGCGCGCATCGCATCCGGCACGCGTGGCGTGGCGTCGTCCCCTGCCGCCACCGCATCGACCCCCGTCATGGTCTGCCGTGGGACACCAGCGGACGGCATCGCCGCCTGAGCGACCTTCGGCGCCGGGTCCCCCGGCGCGTCCGCGGCATGCCCATCCCGGCCCGGCGGCGTGGCGGCCAGAAACGCGGCGGCCGCATCCTGCACCGGTGACAGCCGCTGGCCGGGCGCGTGCAGCATGCCCAGCCGCAAGGCGCGAAAGCCACGGCTCTGACCCAGTCGCCCGGTCGCCACCGACACGCCCTCCGCCGTCTCCAGCGCGACCGCCTCCAGCGACTCGCGCGGCAGGGTCAGATGCATGCCCGGCCGCAGCGCAGCAAGCTGACCGAGCTCCAGCGGTCGGCGGTGCAAGAGCGCGCGCAGCCGGACCGGCGCCGCCATCACCGCACGCTCCATCGATACGCTCCAGCGCGGCGGCACGTCGGCATCGGGCGCGGTGCTGTCGGGGCGCCGGGCCGGCAGGCACAGCGTCAGATGCCCGGTGCGGTCACCGCCCGCCATGGTGACCTGCACCGACAGGACGGAATAGGTGATATCGTCAAGCAGCAGCGCCAGTGACGCCGGGGTGTCCAGAAACGACGCGTAGCGATAGCCGGCGATCCAGGGCGGCGCGTCCGAGGCCGCCCCCGTTGCCAGCGCCGCCTCGACCCCGCCGAGCGTGGCATCGATCACCGGTGCGCACATCGCCGCATCCACCCGCGTCGGGCGTCGGGGCTGATCGGGTTGCGCGGCAACTGCTCCGGTCGTCTGCACCTCGACCAGCGCGGCCATCAGGGCGGCATCGACAAGCACAAGGCCCAGCGCGTCCCCCGGCCCTTCCACGATCGCCCCGAGCGCGGTGGCGTCCATCATCTCCAGCAGTTCGGCCAGTGATCGGCGCTCCTGCGCCGGCATTGCGACGCTGAGCTGCAGCCCCGCAACATCCCGCGCCGCCTGCCCGAGCGCCCGGCGCAGCGCCCCGGCGCAGCTGACCTGCGGATGCGCGCGCTGCGCCTCCATCTTGCGTCTCAAAACAGCCGTGGCCGCCGCCTTCGTCATGCCCTGTCGACCCCCGCTTGCCGCGCGCTGCCTGCGCGAGCGCTTGTTGCTGCGCGCTGCCTGCGCG
>CAZMBT010000171.1:0-4870 GCA_964564395.1 uncultured Alkalilacustris sp. | reverse complement strand
CGGCCATCTGGTCGAACTTGTTCGCAAAGATCGCCGCGATGATGCCGAGCGCGCTCAGAAACGCCGAACCAAGCACCAGGAAGGCCAGGGTCCAGAGCGGATGCGCCACCCCCTGGCCCAGAACCAGGATGAGCCCGACAAGGATCGCGGCCGCGACGAACAGCCCTCGCCCGACACCGCCGGCGACATACCCCAGGACCAGTTCCATCGGTGACAGCGGGGGCATCAACGTGTCGACGATATTGCCCTGCACCTTGGCGATGACGATCGAGGACGAGGTATTCGCAAACGCATTCTGAATCACATTCATCATCAGGATCCCCGGAGCGAGAAACTCGATGAAGGGCACCCCCATGACCGGCCCGCGCGACGGCCCGATGGCCAGCACGAACACCGTCATGAAGATCGCCGCCGTCACCAGCGGGGCCAGGAGCGTCTGCGTCCAGACCGCGAGGAAGCGCCGCGTCTCGCGCGCAGCCAGGGTGTAAAGGCCCATCCAGTTGACCCGCCCGAAACGCCGCGCACCCATCTCGGCCGACTCGGCCATGACCGTCTCCCGCCTTGTGTTTGCTGCGCAGGAGTTGTATCTGGTCGGACCGTGCCGACAAGAGGGCGCGACCGGATTTCTTCAACCGTGCCCGCCGCGCGCAGCGCGCGGGCGAAGCTATTTCCTGACCGGAGGCAAGACATGTCCTGGACCGACGAACGCGTCGAGATGCTCAAGCGCATGTGGACCGAGGGGGCCTCGGCATCGCAGATCGCCAAGGAGCTGGGCGGTGTCACTCGCAACGCGGTCATCGGCAAGGTCCATCGGCTCGGCCTGTCGAACCGGACCGGGGGGGGGGCCGCGGGACAGGACGACGCGACGCCCGCCGAAGCGGACACGGTGCAGGCACCCCCCGCCCAGACGCAAGACGCCGAGCCGGCCGCCGCAGCAGCAGCGCCCGAGTCCCGAAAGGCGAAGGAAACAGCCGGAGCCGTCGCCGAACCGGATGCCACCGATACCGTGGCGGAAGCCACGCCGACCGTCCGCGTCACCCCGGCCAACGAGCCACTGCCACCGCAACCTTCGGCGCATGAGATCAGCCCCGAGGCAATCGCCTCGGTGCGGGAAACGGAGAAGAAAGCCCGCAAGCTGTCGCTTCAGGAACTGACCGAGCGCACCTGCAAATGGCCGATCGGCGATCCGGCGACCGAGGAATTCTGGTTCTGCGGCCTTCCGGTTCAGCCGGGAAAGCCCTATTGCGAAGCGCATGTCGGGGTCGCGTTCCAGCCGATGTCGTCGCGCCGCGACCGGCGGCGCTGACCAGCGCGACCCGCGCAGCGCGCCGCGTCAGGCCTGCAGCGGCTCCACGCCGATGTCGCCTGAGGCCCGCGCCTGCAGGGCTGCGGCCGCCGCATGCGCCGCCGCCGCGGTGGTGAAATACGGGATCTTCTCATAGAGCGCGCTGGCGCGGATATCGCGGCTGTCCTCGACAGCCTGCGCCCCCTCGGTGGTGTTGATCACCATCGCGATCTCGCCATTCTTGAGCCGGTCCACGATATTCGGACGCCCCTCATAAACCTTGTTGACGCGTGAACACGCCACCCCGTCCGCGCCCAGGAAACGCGCCGTGCCATCCGTGGCGGTGATGGTGAAACCCTGCGCCAGCAGGATGCGCGCGGTTTCAAGCATGGCGGCCCCCTTGTCGGCATCGCGCACCGACAGGAACACTTCGCCACCCTCCGGCAACGGGTTGCCCGCGCCAAGCTGCGCTTTCAGGAAGGCCAGCGGGAAGGACGCGTCGCGCCCCATCACCTCGCCGGTGGAGCGCATCTCGGGGCCCAGCAGGGTATCGACACCGGGGAAACGCGCGAAGGGCAGCACGGCTTCCTTGACGGCGAAATGCGGCGTCTCGGCCGGTGCAAGGGAGAAGGTGTCGAGCGTCTCACCCGCCATCAGACGCGCCGCGATCGCTGCGATCGGCGAGACCACGGCCTTGGCGACAAAGGGCACCGTGCGCGAGGCGCGCGGGTTGACCTCGAGCACATAGATATCGCCGTCCTTGATCGCGAACTGCACATTCATCAACCCGACGACCCCGAGCCCCAACGCCAGGAGCCGGGTCTGACGCTTGAGCTCGCCGACGGTTTCGGAATCCAGCGAATAGGGCGGCAGGCTGCACGCGGAGTCGCCGGAATGGACGCCGGCTTCCTCGATATGCTGCATCACCCCGGCCACATGCACCTGCGTGCCGTCGCACAGCGCATCCACATCCACCTCGATCGCGCCGGCGAGATAGCTGTCGAGAAGCACCGGATTGCGCCCGGAGACCACGACGGCCTCGTTGATGTAGCGCTCCAGATGGGCGTCATCGCGCACGATCTCCATGGCCCGGCCACCCAGCACATACGAGGGCCGGATGACCAGCGGATACCCCACCTGCGCGGCAATGCGGAAGGCCTCGGCATGCGAATGCGCGAGCCCGTTGACGGGTTGCTTGAGCTCGAGCTTGTTCAGCAGCGCCTGAAAGCGCTCACGGTCCTCGGCAAGGTCGATGGCATCGGGCGTCGTGCCCAGGATCGGAATCCCGGCCGCCTCCAGATCATTGGCCAGCTTGAGCGGTGTCTGCCCGCCGAACTGCACGATGACGCCGTGCAGGGTGCCGTTTTCCTGTTCGACCCGCAGAACCTCGAGCACATGCTCGAGCGTGAGCGGCTCGAAATAGAGCCGGTCGGAGGTGTCGTAATCGGTGCTGACCGTTTCGGGGTTGCAGTTGATCATGATCGTCTCGTACCCCGCCTCGGTCAGCGCGAAACAGGCATGGCAACAGCAGTAATCGAATTCGATCCCCTGCCCGATCCGGTTGGGACCGCCGCCGAGGATGACGATCTTCTTGCGGTCGCTGGGGCGGGATTCGCATTCCACATCGCCCATCATCGGCGCCTCATAGGTGGAATACATGTAGGGGGTCTGCGCCTCGAACTCGGCGGCGCAGGTGTCGATCCGCTTGAACGCCGCGACGACGCCGAGATTGCGCCGCGCGCGCCGGATCTGCGACTCGTCGCGCCCGGTCAGCGCCGCGAGCCGCGCATCGGTGAACCCCATCATCTTCAGCCGGCGCAAACCGTCTTCGGTGACCGGCAATCCACCGCTTCGGATATCCGCCTCGGTCTCGACGATCTCGCGAATCCGCGCGAGGAACCAGGGATCGAACGCGGTTGCGGCCTGAAGGTCGTCATCGCTCAGGCCGTGGCGCATGGCCTGAGCGATGAGCCGCATCCGGTCCGGCGTCTGCGGCGACAGCGCCTTGATGATGGCCGTCCGATCAGGCGCGCCCGCGATCTCGATCTCGTCGAACCCGGTGATTCCGGTTTCCATGCTGCACAACGCCTTTTGCAGGCTTTCATGGATGGTGCGGCCGATGGCCATCGCTTCACCCACGGATTTCATGGCCGTCGTCAGCTCGGGGGTTGACCCGGGAAACTTTTCAAAAGCGAACCTCGGGATCTTGGTGACGACGTAATCGATCGCGGGTTCGAAGGAGGCCGGTGTCACTTTCGTGATGTCATTGTCCAGCTCATCCAGCGTGTAGCCCACCGCCAGCTTCGCCGCGATCTTGGCAATCGGGAAACCCGTGGCCTTCGATGCCAGCGCCGAGGAACGCGAGACCCGTGGGTTCATCTCGATCACGACCATGCGCCCGTCATCCGGGTTGATCGCCCATTGCACATTGGAGCCGCCGGTTTCGACACCGATCTCGCGCAACACGGCGATGCTGCCGTTGCGCATGCGCTGATATTCCTTGTCGGTCAGGGTCAGCGCCGGCGCCACCGTCACCGAGTCCCCCGTATGCACCCCCATCGGGTCCACATTCTCGATCGCACAGATGATGATGGCATTGTCCGCCCGGTCGCGGACGACCTCCATCTCGAACTCCTTCCACCCCAGCAGCGATTCGTCGATCAGGATCTGCGCCACCGGAGAGGCATCCATCCCGGCGCGGCACATGCGCTCATAGTCGTCGCGGTTATAGGCCACACCCCCGCCGGTCCCGCCCAGCGTATAGGCCGGGCGAATGATCGCGGGCAGGCCGACATGCTCGATCGCCTCCATCGCGCGGCTGACACCGGCATTGATGTCGAACCGCCCATCATCGCGCCGGGGCGCCGAAACGATGGTCGCGCGCGGATTCTCTAGACCGATCCGATCCATCGCCTCGCGGAACAGCTTACGATCTTCTGCCATTTCAATGGCCGATCTATTGGCGCCGATCAGCTCTACATTGTACTTTTCCAACACTCCGGCATCCGCGACGGCCAGCGCGGTGTTCAGCCCGGTCTGCCCGCCCATCGTCGGCAGCAGCGCGTCGGGGCGTTCGCGTTCGATGATGCGGGCGACGACCTCGGGGGTGATCGGCTCGATGTAGGTGGCATCCGCCATCTCGGGATCGGTCATGATCGTGGCAGGGTTCGAGTTCACGAGGATGACGCGGTACCCTTCCTCGCGCAGCGCCTTGCACGCCTGCGCCCCCGAATAGTCGAATTCGCACGCCTGCCCGATGATGATGGGCCCGGCGCCGATGATCATGATGGATGAGATATCGGTCCGCTTCGGCATGTCGCCCCCTTCGCGCAAATCGCCGGGGTTATAGCCGAGGTCGTTGCAGGCGCAAGCCCTGTCCACCGCCGGGCCGGCGACACTGCCTACGGGGACGATATGTGTGCCGGCCCGACCACCCCGAACTGCGCCGCCGGACAGGTCGGCCCGCCATGCAGCGGCCTGACAAGGTTCATTCGGCGGCGCGGGTCATCGCGTCTTCCGGCGGCGCGTAAAGATAGTCGCGCGTCAGCGGCACCGCATCGCGCTTGCGGGCAAGCTGGAACTGGA
>CAZMBT010000170.1:0-4874 GCA_964564395.1 uncultured Alkalilacustris sp. | reverse complement strand
GCAGCGCGCTGGCCATCGCGGCGATCCCTTCGCCGCGCCCGGTGAAACCCAGCCCTTCGGAGGTGGTCGCCTTGACGTTGACGCGCTCGGGCGCGATCTGCATCAGCTCGGCCAGCCGCGCGCGCATGGTCTCGGCATGCGGCCCGATCCGGGGCGCTTCGCAGATCAGCGTGACATCCGCATTCGCGATCGCATAGCCCGATGCAACGACGCGCTGGGCGGCGTGTTCCAGAAAGATCCGGCTTGCCGCGTCGCGCCATTGCGGATCACTGGGCGGGAAATGGCGGCCGATATCCCCGTCGCCGAGTGCCCCGTAGATCGAATCGCACAACGCGTGAATGCCGACATCGGCGTCGGAATGCCCGGCAAGACCCCGCGTATGCGGCACCTCGATGCCGCAAAGGATCACCTTGTCGCCATCGACAAAGCGATGCACGTCGAATCCGGTGCCGCTGCGAATATCCATCTGTCCTCCGACGTGACTGGGCGCGGGGTGCGCGCGCGCCGCGAGAAACGCTTCGGCGCGCGCCAGATCCTCGGGCCAGGTCAGCTTGATGTTGCTTTCCTCGCCCGCGACGATGGCAACCTCCAGCCCGGCGCCATGCGCCACCTCGACATCATCGGCCGCAGCCCCCGTATGCGACCGGTGCGCCGAAAGAATCGGCTGAAAGGCAAAGGCCTGCGGGGTCTGGGCGCGGTAGAGTCCGTCGCGCCGCACGCTGCGGCGCACGAACCCGTCGCGCCCGCGCCAGAGCGCCTCGGTTACCGCGAGCGCGGGGGCGGCGCCCGGCGCGCCGGTGTCGAGCGCCTCGATCAGCCGTGCGATCAGCGCCGGCGTCACCAGCGGCCGCGCCCCGTCATGGATCAGCACCCGCTGCGGCGCATCCTGCGCCAGCGCTTCGAGCGCATTGCGCACCGAGGCATCGCGCGCCACACCGCCGGGCACGGCCTGCACGCCGTCCTCCTGCAGAAATGGTGTGGCGCGCGCCATGTCGTCGGGATGCAGAACCAGGATGCGGCGGGTGATGCCGGCATCGCGAAACGCCGCCAGGCTGTGCGCAACGACCGGCTTGCCTGCGAGCAGGCGCCATTGCTTGGGCGTGCCGGCCCCCGCGCGGGTGCCGCGCCCGGCGGCCACGATGACGGCGGCTGTTGTCATACGCGGATCCTGCATCGTTATGTCTCGTGTCTAGTGCAGCATCGCATGGCTTACAATCCGCGACAGGACCGGGCATACGTGCTTAAATTATGTGCAGATGCGGAATCGCGCGGCATGGTTGGTGCCGAAAAATTGCCACCTGCCCGCGCAGGGTATACCTCGGCCACGAACGCACAAGGATTAGGCACTTGACGCAGGCGCTCTCAGATCTCGGACTGGACGGACCCGTTGCGCTGGCGCCGATGGCGGGAATCACCGACCTGCCGTTTCGCCGTCTCGTGGCGCGCTTCGGCGCCGGTCTGGTGGTGTCGGAAATGGTCGCCAGCCGCGAGATGGTGCAGGACCGGCGCGCCGCACGGGCGCGCGCCGCGAGCGGCGTGCCGGGTGCCGCCTCGGCCATTCAGCTGGCGGGGCGCGAAGCGCATTGGATGGCCGAGGCGGCGCGCATGGCCGAGGCCGACGGGGCGCGCCTGATCGACATCAATTTCGGCTGCCCGGCCAAGAAGGTGACCGGCGGGCAGTCCGGCGCCGCGCTGATGCGCGCGCCGGACCACGCGCTGCAGCTTGTCGAGGCGGTCGTGGGCGCGGTGCGGGTGCCGGTGACCGTGAAGATGCGGCTGGGCTGGGACGACGCGTCGCTGAACGCGCCGGAGATCGCCCGGCGCGCCGAGGATGCGGGCGTGCGGCTGGTCACCATCCACGGGCGCACGCGCTGTCAGCTCTATCGCGGGCGGGCGGACTGGGCGGCCATCGCCCGGGTGCGCGCTCGTGTGCGCATCCCGGTTCTGGCCAATGGCGACATCACCGACACCGCAGCTGCGCGCGCCGCGATGGCGGCAAGCGGGGCCGATGGCGTGATGGTCGGGCGCGGGGTGCAGGGGGCACCCTGGACGCTGGCGCGGATCACGGCGGGGCTGCGCGGCGGCCCGGTGCCGGACGCCCCCGCCGGCGCGGCGCTGCTCGACCTCATCGCGGCGCATTACGAGGACATGATCGCCTTCTACGGGACAGATCCGGGGTTGCGCGTGGCGCGCAAGCATCTGGGGTGGTACATGGACCGCGCCGCGGTGCCGGAAGCGCTGCGCCGACCTGTCCTGACGGCCGCCACGCCGCAGGCGGCGCTGAGCCGGCTGCGTGCGGCGATGGCGGATGCCGGGGCGTGCGCCGCATGAACGCCCCGGCCGACAGCGCGATCTGGGCCTCGCTGCCATCGACGGCGCTGATTCTCGATGCTCAGAACTGCATCCGCGCCGCGAATGCTGCGGCCGAGCAGTTCCTTAATGTCCCCGAGCATGCGCTGGCCGGGTTGCGACTGAACGATGTGCTGACGGCCGATGTGATGCTCGAGGAGGCGCTGGCACGGGCGCGGCGCAACCTCGCCCCGATCTTTCTCAACGATGTCGGCGTGGGTGCCTGGCAGCGCGCGCCGATCCCGGCAAGCATCCAGATTGCCCCGATGGCCGATCGGCCCGGCGCGGTGCTGGTGCTGGTAACCCCGCGCGAAATCGCCGAGCGCATGGGGCGCGGGCTCTCGATGAAGGCGGCGGCGAAATCCGCGGTCGGCATGGCGCAGATGCTGGCCCATGAGATCAAGAACCCCCTTGCTGGGATCGCGGGGGCGGCGCAGCTGCTGTCGATGTCGTTGTCCGAGGAGGATCGCGAGATGACCGATCTGATCGTTGCCGAGACACGGCGCGTGGTGAAGCTGCTCGATCAGGTGGAGCAGTTCGGCAACCAGCGCCCGCCGGACCGCGTCGCCGTCAATCTGCACGACGTGCTGGAGCGCGCGCGCCGCACGGCGCAGCTTGGCTTTGCCGCGCATATGACGATCACCGAGGAATACGACCCCTCCCTGCCGGACACATTGGCCGACGCCGATCAGTTGCAGCAGGTGTTTCTCAACCTGCTCAGGAACGCCGCCGAGGCGGCGGACCCGCAGGGCGGCACGATCCGGCTGCGCACCAGCTTCGACCACCGGCTGCGCGTGCGCGGGTCCGACGGGCGCGCGCACGCGCTGCCCTTGCAGGTGGAAATCATCGATGACGGGCCGGGACTGCCACCCGAGATCACGGCCGAGATCTTCGATCCCTTCATCAGCGGGCGCGCGAACGGCACCGGGCTGGGGCTGGCGCTGGTCTCCAAGATCATCTCGGATCACGACGGCTGGATCGCGGTCGACTCGGCGCCCGGGCGCACGGTCTTTCGCATGTCGTTTCCCATGGCGCCGACAACGACGGAGAAGCACTGAATGGATGGCACGGTTCTGGTTGCCGATGACGACCGCACGATTCGCACTGTCCTGACGCAAGCGCTGACGCGCGCCGGGTGCAAGGTGCATGCCACCGCGTCGCTGACCACGCTGATGCGGTGGGTCGGCGAGGGCAAGGGGGATCTGGTGATTTCGGATGTGATCATGCCCGAGGGCAACGGGCTGGAGCTTCTGCCGCAGATCGCGCGGCAGCGCCCCGATCTGCCGGTGATCGTGATTTCGGCGCAGAACACCATCAATACCGCGATCCAGGCCGCCGAGTCGGATGCCTACGACTACATGCCCAAGCCCTTCGACCTGCCCGATCTGATGAAGCGGGTCTCAAAGGGGCTGAGTCGTCCGCGCCGGGCGCCGGCGCGCCGGGAGGACACGGCCGGCGCCGCCGGCGCGCAGGATGAGAACCTGCCGCTCGTGGGGCGCACCCCGGCCATGCAGGAGCTGTACCGCCTGGTGGCGCGGATCATGAACTCGGACATACCGGCGCTGGTACGCGGTGAATCGGGCACCGGCAAATCGCTGGTCGCGCGGGCGGTGCACGACTTCTCGGATCGGCGCGACCGCCCGTTCGTGGTGGCGCAACCCGCGGATCTGGAGAACATGGAGCGCGTGCAGGCGGTGATCGCGCGGGCGGGTGCCGGTACGCTGGTGTTCGACGAGGTTTCGGATTGCGACACGGCCGCGCAGACACGGCTGGTGCGGTTGCTCGACGGGGTCGGCGAGGGCGCGCCACGCATCATGGCCACGTCGCAGGTCGATCTGCTGCGCCGCATGGAAAGCGGTGAGTTCCGCGAGGACCTTTACTACAGGCTTGCCGGGGTGCTGATCGAAGTGCCGCCGCTGCGCGAACGCATCGACGATATCGCGCTTCTGGCCGAGCATTTCCTGAACCGGGCGGCGCGCGATGCCGGTCCTGCGCGCGCCTTGTCGCCCGAGGCGCTGGAACTGGCGCGCAGCTATACCTGGCCGGGAAATGTGCGTCAGCTGGAGAACACCATGCGGCGGCTTACCGTGACCGGGTCCGAGCCCGAGATCAGCCGCGCGGAGATGGAGCAGTCGCTGGGCAACCAGCCGGCTGCCGAGCCGGTGCGCGACTCCGGTGACGGCGACAAGCTGGCCAGCTCGGTGGCACGGCATCTGCGGCGCTATTTCGACCTGCATGGCGGGTCCCTGCCGCCGCCGGGGCTCTACAACCGGATCATCCGGGAGGTCGAGATGCCGCTGATCGAGATCGCGCTCGACGCCACCGGCGGCAATCAGGCGCGCTGCGCCGAATTGCTGGGAATCAACCGCAATACGCTGCGCAAGAAGATCTCGGATCTGGATATTCGCGTGACACGCCGCCGGAAGTTGATGTAAATACGCAACAGAGGCGTGGCCGCCCGGTGTCATATCCGGCGGCGCAGGATCGGCGGCAGGCTGCGATGCGCAGCCGGGAGGCGAAGTCCC
>CAZMBT010000169.1:0-4890 GCA_964564395.1 uncultured Alkalilacustris sp. | reverse complement strand
GATGCCCGATCCACAGCCCGACGCGTGAAAGGGAGATGCGATGACGGTCAGTGAAGGGAACGATGCAGCCACACCCGGCACGCGCGAGGCTCTGCCGGATGCGAAAGAGATCATCCCCGCCATACACCCGCAGTCAGACCGCGTGAACGCGATCCGGGATGCCGTCAGCGGGCGTGCGCCCGGGCATTTCGTGCCCATGCCGCAGGGCCTTGAACAGGTGCCGGTGGGTCGCGTCGCGCAGGATATGCTTATCTACCGGATCGATAACGGGCGCATCGGCGCGGCCATTGAGGAGCATCTGCGCGAAACCGGCGAGACCTGGGCGCATTTGCGCCAGCATGCCGCGGACCCGTCGGTACAACGACTGGTGCATGGGCTGCTGATGGCTGCCGCCGCGGATCCGCGCGGGCCCATCATGCAGGAGCTGGAGCGCCAGGGACAGCAGACCGAGCCGCTTCTGGTGGATGCCGAGGGCGTGGTGGTGAACGGCAACCGGCGGCTCTGCGCGATGCGCACATTGCTGCATCGGGACCCGGAGCGCTTCGCGGGTTTTGCCGATGTCGCCGTCGCCGTGTTGCCGGAAACGGTCACGGCCGCCGATGTCGATTACATCGAGGCCGCCCTGCAGATGGCGCCCGAGACCAAGCTTGGCTATGGCTGGATCGATCGGCGGCTCAAGCTGCGACGCCAGCGTGACGAACTCGGCCTGCCGGAAGCCTGGATCCTGTCGGCCTATCAGATCGAGGACGCGGCCCAGCTCGACCGCGAGATCGCCGAGCTTGAACTTGCGGAGGCCTATCTCGAGCAATGGCTGGAGGCACCGCATCACTACGGGCGCATCCAGGACGCCGAAGATCTGTTTCGGGGACTTCGCGAGCAACTGACCGAGTTGCCCGAGGAACTGCGCGATATCTGGCGCCTCGCGGGGTTCGCGATGATCGGAAACCGTACCGGGATCGATGTGTCCATCGACCGGGAATTTCCCTTCGTCGCCCCCCAGCCGCCGCATCTTCCGTCGAGCGCGCTGATCCGACTTTCGCAGGAGCAGGGCATCCTGGCCGAGGACGCCGACATGTCGGCCGGTCTGGATGGCGCCTCCCGGCAGGCATTGCGGGTGGTGTTCACCGATCACGCGAATGCCGCCGAAAGCGCGCGCGATCTGCTTCGCGCAATTTCCCAGCTGCGAGAGGAACACCGCGAGCGCGTCAAACCCGCCGCGATGATCAAGCGGGTTCGCGATATTCGTGCCCGCATGGACCAGCTGGACCCGTCGAGGTTGTCACCGAAGCAGCAAAGCGTGCTGCGCGGCGAGATCGCCGCGATCCAGGCGCAGGCGGCCTATCTGCTCGGCGAGCATCCCGAGACGCGGTTCGAGCAGCAAAAGACCACCATGGTCAAGGCGGTCTCGGCCTATCTGCGCCGGTGGCGGGAAATCCGCAGGAATGCGAAGGCGGGCTCGCAGGAATAGCATCCCCCCCTTCGTGACCGACCGTCGCGCGGGGCGTCGTTGCGCGGCAAGGCGGCAGACAACAGAAACACCGGACCGTTTGGCAAGGTGTTTACCCCTTGACAGCGCCGCCTCGGCGCGTGCCTGTGCGCGTATGACCCCGCATACGGAGCGCCCCGAGAATGCCCCCCCGTGCCGCGACGCGTTTCAGGCGGCGCTTCGGGCCGAGATCATCGAATTGCAAGGCCAGCTCGCCGCGCGCGACGCCGAGATCTCGGCCTTGCGCGCACGGCTTCGGCAGCGCCCGGTCGATCGGCTTCGCGATCGCTGCACCGACCTGTACAAGGCGTTGCGACTCCGACTTCTGGGGCGCGCGCAGCGGGCACAGATCCGGGCTGTCGAGGCCAGTGACCTTTTCGACGCCGAGTGGTACGCACGCCATTACCCCCAATGCGGCGGGCCGCGCTGGGCGGCACTGCATTACCTGCAGCACGGAGCACGCGCCGGCCATGATCCCGGTCCCGATTTCGACACCGCCGCCTATCTGGCGGCGAATCCCGATGTCGCGGCAGCACAGGTTCCGGCACTCGCGCATTATCTCCTGCATGGAGGTGCGGAAGGCCGGCGCCTGTACCCGGAACGCGTGTAATCGGAGCGCTGCGGCATGCGACACCGGATCGGAGTGGAGGCGGATGGCGCGCCGGAGAGTGACATGACAGCCGAGGACGCGCTTCAACCGCTCAGCGAATCCGAGTTCGACAGCGCCTGGTATCTGATGTCGAACCCGGATGTCCGGGCCGCAGGTGTGGACCCGTGGGAGCATTACAGCACCCATGGATATCGGGAAGGACGCGCTGGCGCCCCGTTACGGGCGCTGGAGCTGGACCATATCCTCTGGCGCGGTTTCGCGCGCGAGGCCGAGGCGGAGCTGCGCCTGCTGCTGCGCGGCGACAATACGCGGGAGCGGGCGCTGGCCGGCTGGGTGCTCGGACGCTACGCCGCCGCGCAGGGGAAATGGCGTGTGGCAAAGGCCGCGATCCGCTGGTTTCACGCGTCCCCCGGTGCGGCGCAGAGTATTCCGCATCCCGGCCCCTGGCTGCTCGGTGTCCAGGCAAATGCGCGGCTCGGAGATTTGGACGCGGCCCGCAACCTGCTGTCCCGCGCCCGCGAACGGTTCGGCGATACCGCCGATCTGGGGCTTGCGCAGATCGAGATCGCCCTCGCGCAGGGGGATGGCGATCGGGACATCGCCCGCTGCCTTTCGGCGCTGCATGCTGGCACCGGCCTCGCGCCGCTCGATCTGCAGGCCGCGGGGCAAACGCGCTTCGACCGGCTTGGCGTGACCGAGCCTTCGGCGCAGATCACGGATGGCCCGCTCGTGAGCGTCGTTGTCCCCGCGCATGACGCGGAATCGAGCATCGGCACCTGCCTGCGCGGTCTGCAGGCACAAAGCTGGCGCAATCTCGAGATCATCGTGGTGGATGACTGCAGCAGCGACCGCACCGCCGCGATTGCCGGCGCGCAGGCCGATCGTGACAGCCGGTTCCGCGTGATCCGGCATGAGCGCAATGGCGGCGCCTATGTCGCCCGCAACACCGGCATGGCCGCCGCATCCGGTGCATTCGTCACCGTTCATGACGCCGATGATTGGTCGCACCCTCAGAAGATCGAACTGCAGGTGCGCGCCTTGCTGGAACGGACGGAACTCGCCGCGACCGTGTCGCACTGGGCACGGGCGGATGAGGATCTGCACATGACCCGTTGGCGCATGGAGGACGGCTGGATCTACCGCAATGTCTCGTCGCTGATGCTGCGTGCCGAGTTGCGCGAGAAGCTGGGATACTGGGACCGGGTCCGGGTGAATGCGGATACCGAGTATTATCACAGGGTCGAAGCGGTTTTCGGCGAGGACGCGATTGCGGAGGTCTGTCCCGGTGTTCCGATGGCTTTCGGGCGTTCCGGCGCCGACAATCTGACCACGCGCAAAGGCACCCATCTGTCCACGCAATTCGTCGGGCCACGGCGCAGTTACATGGAGGCCGCGCGCGACTGGCATGCGCGACAGCTGAAGGCGTTGCCCCAGGACTGCGAGCGCGATGCAAGGGCACGGGCGGTGCAGCTCGCGCACGTTCCCTCACAGCGCCCCTTCCATGCCCCGCCCGAGATCGGCCCCGTCGATCCGGCAGACCCGGATGACACATATGCGAAGGTCGCGGGTTCGCCCTATCTCGATGTCGCCTGGTATCTGCGACGCCATTCGGATGTCCTGCAGGCGGATGCCGATCCCGTCCTTCACTACCTCTATCACGGGGCGCGGGAAGATCGCGATCCCGGGCCGCTCTTCTCGACCAGTGCCTGGCGCTGCATGGCACCAGCGCAGGCAGACCTCGCGCCGCTTGCGGGATCGGATGCGCAGATCCGCCACGGCGTTGCCCCGGTCACGCTTGCCGGCGCGATCGTGGCGGGCGACAGGCCGGTCATCCTCGTATTCGCGCATGAAGCCCATCGGGAGATTTTCGGCGCGGAACGCAGCTTCCTGACCTCGCTTGAGCGGCTGGCGCAGGGCGAGGACGGGGCCGCGAAGGCGCCCGTTGTCGTGTTGCCGATGGGCATCAACCCCGACTATGTCGAAATGGTGCGCGAACGGGCGGTGGCGGTTGTCGTGCTGCCGCAGGTCTGGCGGCATCGCTTCCGCGCACCGCCCGTGGAGACGATCGATGCGATCCGCGGGCTGATACGGGCGCATCGCCCTGCGGAGGTACACGTGAACACGATCGTACTGGATACCCCGCTGATCGCCGCGCGTCTGGAGGGGATCCCCGCCGTCATCCATGTGCGCGAACTGCCGCCCCAGGACCCGGCGCTGTGTCGCCTGCTGGGCAATTCCGCGCATGGCTTGCGCCGACAGATCCTGGCCGAGGCGGACCGTTTCATCGCCAATTCGCATGCGGTCGCGGACTGGCTCGGCCAACCGGACAGGACGCGCGTGTGGCATAACAGGATCGACCCCCGCCTTCACGACCTTCCCTTCGCTCCGAGCGACCGCCTGCGGGTCGGGCTTGTCAGCAACAACCTTGCCAAGAAGGGGATCGGCGATTTCGTGGATATCGCACGCAAGGTCTCGCAGATGGAGGAGTCACACGGCCTGCCGCACCACCGGCGCTGCCGCTTTATGCTGATCGGTCCCGCGACGGCCGATCTTGCGGCGCTCGGCACGCTCCCCCCGAATACCGAGTACCGGGGCTACGCCCCGGACCCGCTGGCGGCCATGCGCCAATGCGATGTTGTGCTCATGCTGTCGCATTTCGCCGAATCCTTCGGCCGAACCGCGCTGGAGGCCCTCGCCGCCGGCCGCCCGGTCGTCAGCTATGATCGGGGCACACCGCCCAGCTTCATCGCCCAGGGAGAGACCGGCTTCGTCGTGCCGTTCGGTGACCGGGATG
>CAZMBT010000168.1:0-4890 GCA_964564395.1 uncultured Alkalilacustris sp. | reverse complement strand
TGCGCGCCTGGACCCATCTGGAGCGGCAGCGCGGCGGGCTGGGCTTTGTCGGCGGTCCCGGCGAGACCCAGATCGAGGCCGACCGCCGCGCCATCGACGAACAGATCACCCGCCTGCGCCGGCGGCTCGACAAGGTGCGCCGGACCCGCAGCCTGCACCGCGCATCGCGCCGCAAGGTGCCGTTTCCGGTGGTGGCGCTGGTGGGCTACACCAATGCCGGCAAATCGACCCTGTTCAACCGGCTGACGGGGGCGCAGGTGATGGCGCAGGACATGCTGTTCGCCACGCTCGACCCCACCATGCGCGGGGTGGAGCTGGCCGGCGGGCGCAAGGTCATCCTGTCGGACACTGTCGGGTTCATCTCGGATCTGCCGACGCAGCTCGTGGCGGCGTTCCGCGCGACCCTCGAAGAGGTCCTGGAAGCCGATCTCATCGTGCATGTGCGCGATATCTCGCACCCCGAGACCGAGCAGCAGGCCGAGGATGTGAAAGCCATCCTGCGTGATCTCGGTGTCGCCGACGCCACGCCGGTGCTCGAGCTGTGGAACAAGATCGACCTTCTGGACCCGCAGGACCGCGCGACGATCGAGGCGCAGGCCGCGCGGCGCGAGGACGTGCTGACGGTGTCGGCAAGCGATGGAACCGGTGTCGCGCAGGTCGAGGCGCGGATCGCCGACGCGCTCGAGGAGGAGAAGACCGAGCGCTGGCTCACCCTCGGCTTCAGTGACGGCCGGCGGCGCGCCTGGCTGCATGATCAGGGCATCGTGACCGAGGAGCGCGAGACCGCCGACGGCTTCGCGCTGCATGTGCGCTGGAGCCCGCGGCAGGAAAAGCGCTTTCGCGAGTTGTGATGCCAGCCGGGCGCATGTCGCGCCGGATCGGGGTTTTCGTTGCCGGGCCGGAGGGCACGCGCGCCGGGCGGCCCGGTGTCCGATCCGGCGCGACGTGAGCTACTGCTCCGGCGGCACCAGTCGGGTGGTTCCGATGGCTCCGGCGCGCGCCAGATCCGGGTCAAGCGACATCGGGATGTATTCGCCGCGCCGCCACAACTCGCCAAGGTCGTCGTAATGGCGTGACAAAGGGTGCCCCGACTGCCCGGTCGCGATGATGAAGACCGAACTGTCGGGATCGGCGAAATCATAGACCCCGCGATACCCCGCGCCGTGAACGTTGCGAAACGGCTCGGGGTCGCGTCCGGAGGTGCGTCCGCGCATCAGCGTGTGATCGCCGCCCGATGTCGATTGGCGGATGTTCACGAACGGCGCCAGCAGCGGTATTTCGCCAAGCACCGAATGGTCGTGCGTCGCCTGATGCGCGTCGCCCCAGCGCCAGCTCTGCGGATTGGCGCCGTAGCGTTCGCTGAGCCATTGCAGCGCCGAATCGAGCGCGAGCCGCGCCTGTTCGGTGCAGGTTTCGCGCACCGAGGACTGCACGACATCGCACCAGGCCGAGGCGCCATCCGTGTCCTGAAACACCCGCTCGATGAACAACGGTTCGACATGGGTGATCTCGTCGGTCAGCGGGCCGAGCCTGTCGCGAATCAACCGCTGTTGCAGATGGCGCATCCATGTCGCGTAAATCAGCGGCTCGGGCAGATGCTCGTTCATCTCGCCGTTCCAGTCGGCGAGCAGGTCGAGCGCCTGCTGGCGCAGGCGCTCGGGCGTGCCCCGCTCGGCCGCCTCGCCCGAGAACCACAGATCCGCCGCCACCAGCGGCAGCAGACCTCGCGCGGCGGGGCTGACGGTGTCGAGCTGGGCTTCGATGAAGCTCTCGCGGCTGTGCACTTCGCGCCGTTCCATCAGGCGGCGCCACCGTTCGATGCGCTGCGTATCGCCCCAGTCATGGCTGACATGCAGCGGAAAGGGGCGTTCCAGCGGCTTGTTGTTGGTATTGCCGACGATTCCGCCCTCGGGCTCGACGAAGCGCGGATTGGCGCTGTAGGGAAACGTTCCCTGCCACCGATTCTCGCGGCGCCAGCCCTGGCTGGGCATCCGGCCCTGTGTCGCATGGGCTGCATCGCGGCGCGGCATCTGGCCGATGAGCTGCATCGCCACGTTGTCCCCGTCCGCGAGGGTGAGTATCTGCGACGGCGCCACATACTGCGCGCCCATCTCCAGCGCCGTATCGATATCGCGCGCATACATCAGATCGATGGCGGCGCTGATCGAGGTGTCGGCCTCGTGCAGCACGGTCCAGGCCACCGAGGCGACATGCCCCGACGGGGTGATCGCGGCGAGGTTCTCGTGATGGCCCGGCAGCACGGGGCCGTTGTCCGTCCAGCGTCGCGTGATGGTTACGGGGGCCGCGTCCTTGATGCGGATGATGCTGCGATTGGTCTCGAACTCGGCCCAGCCGTCCGGTGTGCGGTAGCGTTGCGGGTCATCGGGATGCAGCCGCTCGATATAGACATCCAGATCGTCCAGATAGGAGGAGGTCAGCCCCCAGCCCAGATCGGCGTTGCGCCCGGTCAGCACCGCGGGCACGCCGGGGATGGTGCCGCCGATGACACCGCCCGATGACAGCTCCAGCCGCGCCAGATACCACAGCGCCGGCGCCGAGAACCCCAGATGCGGGTCGTTGGCCATCAGCGTGCCGCCCGCGGCGGCGCGCTCGGGCACCGCAGCCCAGGCATTGGACGCCCCGCCCAGCCCTGGTGCGGGAAACGGCGACAGCGGATCGCGCGAGGCGCTTCGCGCCAGTCTGGGCTCCTCGTCGAGATCGGGAAACAGTGCCGCGTAATCGGGCAGGGCGGCCACGCCCTGTCCCGGTGCATCCGGCATCAGGTCGCGCAGCCGCTCAGAATCGTCCAGCGCCATCGACAGGCGCGCCCGCAGCACCTCGCGCGGCAGGTGGTCGGACAGTTGCAGCGCCATCAACTTGACGATGGCGATCGAGTCGGCGGGCTGCCACAGCGCGATCTCGGAGGGGAAGACGAAGAATTCCGGCGCCCCGCGCCCGAGCGCGTCGGCGTTTACGGTCCGGATCCAGGCGTTGACGCCGTCGGCATAGCCCTGCAGCGCGTCGCGCGCGCGGTCGGACTGCGCCTCCACCGAGCGGCGCGCGAGCCCGTGAATGTCGAGCCGGCGCAACAGATCGTCGGTGCGCAGCGTGCGCTCGCCGAACAGCTCCGACAACCGTCCCTGCGCGGTACGGCGCAGCAGCATCATCTGCCAGAGCCGGTCCTGCGCATGCGCCACCCCGAGCGCGAAGAACACGTCGCGGTCCGTCTCGCCGAAGATATGGGGGACATTCGACACGTTGCGCACGATCTCGACCGGGGCATCGATGCGGTCCATCTCGTGGGTGGCAGCATAGTCGGGCACTGAGCGGCTGGCAAAGTAGTAGAGCCCGGCCACCGCCAACCCGATCAGCACCACGAGCACCACAAAACTGCGCAGAAGCCAGCGAAAGAGCCTGAACATGAATGTCCTGTTGTTGCGCACCGTCCCGGTATTCAGGTATCCGCTGACGGGTTCGCATGCAATCTCGGGGGAGGAAGAGAAATCATGGCCAGCGTTGCTTTTCTGGGATTGGGCGTCATGGGCGGGCCGATGGCCGGCCATCTGGCGAAGGCCGGGCACGATGTCACCGTCTACAACCGCACCGCGGCAAAGGCCGAGGCCTGGGCGCGCAGCCATGGCGGGCGGGTCGCCGCCACCCCCGCCGAGGCGGCGCAGGGGGCCGAGTTCGTGATGGCCTGTGTCGGCAATGACGACGATCTGCGCGCCGTGTGCACGGGGCCCGAGGGCGCCTTCGAGGGGCTCGACTCCGGCAGCGTCTTCGTGGACCACACCACCGTATCGGCGCGGGTGACGCGGGAGCTGGCCGCCGCCGCCGCCGGGCGCGGCGTGGATTTCGTGGATGCGCCGGTCTCGGGCGGCCAGGCGGGCGCCGAGAATGCCGCGCTGTCGATCATGTGCGGCGGCACACCCGGCGCCTATGACCGCGCGGAGCCGGTGATGGCGAGCTATGCGCGTATCTGTCGCCGGCTGGGCGACAGCGGTGCGGGGCAGATGGCGAAGATGATGAACCAGATCGCCATCGCCGGGCTTGTGCAAGGGTTGTCCGAGGCGTTGCGCTTTGGCGAAAAGGCCGGGATGGACGGGCGCGCCGTCGTCGAGGTGATCAGCCAGGGCGCGGCCGGGTCGTGGCAGATGCAGAACCGGCACGCGACCATGCTCGACGATGCGTTCGATTTCGGCTTTGCGGTGGACTGGATGCGCAAGGATCTCGCGATCTGTCTGGAAGCCGCCGACGAGGTCGGCGCATCGCTGCCGGTCACGGCGCTTGTGGATCAGTTCTACAAGGAGGTTCAGGCCCTTGGCGGTGGGCGTTGGGATACGTCCAGCCTGATTCGCCGGTTGCGCGCGCTCGATGGCGATTGACGGCACGTCGTGACGGTGTCGCCGGGCCGGACCGGTCTGCCTGCCCTCGACAGCGCATTGGCGTTTTGAAAAAGGTCATTGTGTTTCCCCGCATCACGCGGCTACAGTCGCGCGATGACGGGCGGTGCGTTCCGCACTGCCGTTGCCATACAGTTTTTCTGCCGCCACGGGTTCCGTTTGCAATCATACGGACGTCGTCGGGGGCAGGCCGACAGGCCGAAAGGCCGAACCGCCCACGCGCCCGTACGGGACGGGCGATCATGAAACGGGTGCCGCCGCAGCGGCATCGGAGACAGACCGCGATGACACGCGCAGAATGTACAGGGCACCGGAGCGGACGGAAGGCACGTCCCGATCCGCAGTGCCGCCGCGTATCCATCGCCCCAACCAGACACTCCGCGCAAGGCGAGAGCCCACCTGCCGCAACCGGCCGGGCATTGACCGCATTGCGCCGGTGCAATGAGAGAACATGGCCAAGAAAATGCTCATCGATGCCACCCACGCC
>CAZMBT010000167.1:0-4900 GCA_964564395.1 uncultured Alkalilacustris sp. | reverse complement strand
CCGCTGATGGCCGAGTTGCCGCCCAGTGACGGCATCTTTTCCAGCACGGTCACCGAGGACCCGGCCTTTTGCGCCTCGTAGGCGGCGGACAGGCCGGCGAAGCCGCTGCCGATGACCACCACGTCGAATTCCTCGTCCCACTCGTCGGGGATGTCGCCGGCGCGGGCCTGCGCCGGCAATCCGCTCAGCGCCAGCAATCCTGCGCCGGCGGACATCGCGGCGCCGGTTCCCAGCACCCCTCTGCGGGTGAACCTCGGCGGGCGATCGTTGCGATTGTCATCCGTCATGATCTCTCTCCCGGAAATGTTTCGTGTCTCTGTCCGCGTATCGTGCCGGCACGCGGGCCGGCACGCGGTCGGCTGCAAATGCCTTGTTTCAGCATCGGGATCACGGCGGCTGCGGGCATTGACGCGCGTCAATGCGCTTGCGCCCCGGCCCCGGCGCGCGGGGCTCGTGACGACGCGCGGCAACTTCCGGCGGCTGCCGGGACGGCGCGGTCCCTCAGCCGCGGGCGATCGGGACGCGCCTTGCCTCCGGTTTGCGCGGGGCGGTGCGCGGGAAGGTCACCGTCAGCAAGCCATCCTTCATCTGTGCCGAGACGGCGTCGGCGTCGGCATCCTCGGGCAGCCGGAAGCTGCGGGAAAAGGAACCGTAGCGCCGCTCGCTGAACAGCCAGTGCTCGCCGGAATCCTCGCGCTCGGTCTTCTTCTCGCCCTTGATCGTCATGATGCCGGCCTCGACATTCAGCTCGACATCCTCCTCGCCCATGCCCGGCAACTCCAGGGTGACACGATACGCATCGTCGTCAGACGACACCTCCGCCGCCGGTGCGCTCGGCTCCGACAGCCGGGCGCCCATGTGACGAAACGGTTCCAGCAATTGCGGCCAGAAATCCGTGACCGGGTTCATGATGATATTCCTGTTGGCCATCGCGCGTCTCCATCCAGAGTTGAGTTCACAAGCCCCATCACCTTATGGCGCGCCTCATGCGGCGCATTGATACGCGTTAAGCCGCGCCCCGTTTTCCGACGGGCGCGGCCGGCATGATAATGTCGTCGATGGAGGTCGCGGAAGGGGTGCGCCGGCGGCGAGGCGGGCGAAGCGCCCTACCCCCTGCCCCGCCAAAGGCCGGAAAGCGCGTCGAACAGCCGCGCCACACCGGCCTCGGTCGTCATGATCCCCGGCGAAAAGCGCAAGACGGTGTCGCGTGCATCGGCATGCACCCCGACCGCGCGCAGCCGCTCCAGGATCGCGGGCGCTGCGACATCCTGCGGTGCGCGTACCATCACGCTGCCGCCGCGCGCGTCGGGGTCGCGCGGGCTGAGCACCGGCGCGCCGACCGCGTCGAAGCCGTCGATCAGCCGTGCGCAAAGCGCGCGATTATGCGCCAGCATGGCCGCGTGATCCTGCCGCGCGTGCCATTGCATCGCGGGCAGACTGGCGATGGCGGGTACCACCGCCGGCGTTCCGTTGTCGAAGCGGCGAATGTCGGCGGCGTAGTCGAACGCGTCAAGCGCCCAGGAAAACGGATTCTGCTGGCTGAACCAGCCACGGAACTCGGGCTGCGCGCGGGCGATCAGCGCCGGCGCGACCTGCAGGATACCGGCGCCCGGCGTGCCACACATCCATTTCAGGCTGGTCGAAACACAGAAATCCACCGCCGGGCGGGCCACATCGAAGGGCAGAAGGCCCGCAGCCTGGGTGATGTCGACCCCGATCAGGCTGCCCTGCGCGCGCCCATGAGCCACCAGCCGCTCCAGATCGCAGCGATGTGACGATGTGGAGCTGACCCAGGTCAGCAGCGCCATGCCGACATCCGGCCCCCACTGCGCGATGACATCCTCATCCTCGACCCAGCTCGCGCCGGGGCGCAGCGCCACGGTATCGAGCACGAAGCCGAACCTTTCCTGCAACCCCGCGAGCAGGAAATGCAGCGACGGAAAGCAGTCCCCGGCCACCAGAACCCGGCGCCCGCGCAGATCGGCCTCGGGCAACGCACCGATCAGCGAATAGAGCCCGGCGGTCACGTTCTCGCATGTGGTCACGCTGCCTTGCGGCGCCCCGATCAGGTGTCGCCAATGCTCGACGAACTGTGCGCGGCGTTCGAGCACATGGCCCCACTGCCCGTCATCGGCCGCTCCCCAGATCGCGGCGAACTCCCCCATAGCGCGTGACAGATCGCCGGCCTTTCCGGGATACTGCCCGATGGAGTGATAGATGAAATAGCCCGTACCGTCCGACTGCTGCGCGCTCATCCGCATGCCCTGCCCTGTTATCGCCGACCAGCGGGCCGGCAATGTCTCAATGTCCCAGAATCTGACTCAGGAAGAGCCGGGTGCGCTCATGCTGCGGATCGTGAAAGAACGGCTCGGGCGCGTTCTGCTCCACGATCCGCCCCTGATCCATGAAGATCACGCGGTTGGCCACCTGCCGCGCGAAGCCCATCTCGTGGGTGACGCAGATCATGGTCATGCCCTCCTCGGCGAGCCCGATCATGGTATCGAGCACCTCCTTGATCATCTCGGGGTCGAGCGCCGACGTCGGTTCATCGAACAGCATGATGCGCGGCTGCATGCACAGGCTGCGCGCGATGGCCACGCGCTGCTGCTGCCCGCCCGACAACTGGCCGGGATACTTGTTGGCCTGCTCGGGAATGCGGACCTTCTCGAGGAAATGCATCGCCGTCTCCTCGGCGCGCGCGCGGGTCAGCTTGCGCACCCAGATCGGCGCGAGCGTGCAGTTTTCCAGGATGGTCAGATGCGGGAACAGATTGAAATGCTGAAACACCATCCCGACCTCGGAGCGCACCTTGTCGATGTTGCGCAGATCGGCGTTGAGCTCGATCCCGTCCACCTCGATCGTGCCGGACTGATGCTCCTCCAGCCGGTTGATGCAGCGGATCAGCGTGGACTTGCCCGACCCGGACGGCCCGCATACCACGATGCGTTCGCCCTCATGGACGGTCATGTCGATGTCGCGCAGCGCGTGGAAGTCGCCGAACCACTTGTTCATCTGCGCGATGCGGATGACCTCGGCGCTGCCGACACGCATCCTGTCGGTCCTGACTTCGCGGTCGGTCGCGGGATCCGGGAGCGGGGTCTCTGACATTGCGTTATTCCTCTTGCACACGCGCTCAGAGCGGGCGGTAACGATTCTCGAGATAGGACACCAGCCGCACCGCGGGCAGCAGGAACACCAGATAGAGCAGCGCCGCCGCGATCAGCGGCGACGGGTTGGCCGTCAGCGCCTGCGCGTCGGTCGCCTGTTTCAGAAGGTCCGGCATCGCGACCACCGAGGCAAGCGAGGTGTCCTTGGCGATTGCGACCGAATTCGACGTATGCGGCGGGATGGCGATGCGGAACGCCTGCGGCAGGATCACCCGCCAGATGATGACCGGAAAGGGCAGGCCGAGCGCCTGCGCCGCCTCGACCTGACCGCGCGGAATCGCCTGGATGCCGGCGCGAAACACCTCGGCCGTGAAGGACGAGAACACCAGCCCCAGCGCCAGCGAGGCCGACGCGAAGGGGCTGAAACGCACCCCCATGAAAGGCAGCGCATAATAGATCAGCACCAGAAGCACGAGGATGGGAATGGCGCGGAAGACATCGATATAGGCGATGGCCAGCCATCGCAGCGGCCGCGGCGCATAGAGCCGGACCAGGCAGATGATGACGCCGGCGACGGCGCCCAGCGTCAGGATCACGAAGGCCAGCGCCAGCGTGTTGCCCACGCCTTTCCACAGCATCGGCATGACGCGTTGAATGACATCGATATTCAGGAAGGTATCCAGAAAGCCCATGGTGGCTGCGCTCTCGATTCTTGCGGAAAGGAAGGGGCGGTTCGGGCGGCGCGGCTGCGGCGCCGCCCGGCAGGGATGGCGTTATTCCTCGACAGGAATGTCCATCACGGTCAGCGTCGAACTGCCCTCGGCCGGCTCGGTGCCCAGCCAGCGCTCATAGATCGCGGCCATGGTCCCGTCGCGCTTCATCTCGGAGATCGCATCGTTGATCGGCTCGAGCAGCGGCGATCCCTTGGGCAGCATCATGCCGTAACGATCCCCGGTGGGGATGACCTCGGCGATATTCAGGTCGGGCATCTGCTCGGCGGCAAAGATGAAGCCGGTGACATCGCCGATCGCCCCCGCAAGCCGGCCGGCGCGCACATCGAGCAGCATGCCCTGCTGATCCGGGTAAGTCCGCATCTCGCTGAAGCCATAGGCATCCATGTTGGCGTTGATCCAGCGTTCACCGGTCGATGCGGCGATCGCGCCGACGGGCTGCCCCTCCATCTCGGCGAGGCTCTCGGCACCGCCCTCGACCGAGACGAGCGACAGATCGGCATCGTAATAGCCCTGCGTGAAGGCCTGATTCTCGAGCCGCTCATCGGTGATCGTGATGGTCGAGATCGCGACATCGATCCGCCCCGAGCTCGTGGCGGCGAACAGCGCCTGAAAGCCCATATCCGAAATCGCGAGATCCATGCCGAGGCGTTCGGCGATCTCGGTGATCATGTCGACCTCGAATCCCTCGAACTCGCTCTGCTCGTTCTTGAATTCCCAGGGCGGGTTGGCGGGATATGCCCCGACGGTCAGCGTGTCGGCGGCAACCGGGCCGGCGATCAATGCGGCGGCGAAGGCGCCCGCGGCGATCAGTCTTGTCCTCATTTGGTCGTCTCCTCTCTGTTGGATGTTTTGATGTCTTCCGCCACTGCACCGAGAATCGAGCGGTACACCGCGAGCGTGATCTCGATATGCTCGCGCAGCATTTCGCGCGCGCGCTCCAGATCCCGCTTCAGCGCCATCTCCATCAGCCGGCTATGCGGCTCGATGGAGTGGGCGCGCGACAGCAGGTCGCGGGTTTCGGGCAGGTGGTGGTCGGGGCCGCGCGGATTGATCCGGCGC
>CAZMBT010000166.1:0-4900 GCA_964564395.1 uncultured Alkalilacustris sp. | reverse complement strand
GAAGCCCAGCCCGACCACGAGCAAGACCAGCGTCTGCGCCATGTTCCCGAGGATAAGCGCGTAGACGATATCGGTGTTGTCGGCGATGAAGCGCGGCCCGCCAGTGACGTTGTGCATCGCGAAGGCGCCGAGCAGGATCGCCGTGCCCGCCCCGCCGGGTATCCCGAGCGCCAGCAGCGTCACCATCCCGCCCCCTTCGGAGCTCGAATTCGCCGACTCGGAGGCGATCACGCCATCCGGCTCGCCCGTGCCGAAGCGCTGCCCGGCGCGCGCGCGGCGCTTGGCGACGGCGTAGGAGGCGAGATTGGCCACGCTGGCCCCGACCCCCGGGATGACGCCGATCACGGTCCCGATGACGCTGCCCCGCACGACTGACCCGGCATTGCGAAATGCCTGCGCCGCGCCCCACAGGATCCGGCGCAGCTTCACCTGCCGTAGCCGCGCATCGGCAACGATGTAATCGCGCCCTGCAAGGTTGAGCAGTTCCGACGCCGCGAAGAGCCCGATCAGCGCCGGGATCGCTGGGATGCCGTCGAGCAGCGCCATGGTGCCGAATGTGCCGCGCATCATGCCGGTATCGGAATAGCCCACGGTGCTGACGAGCAGTCCGAGCGCCCCGGCGGCCAGCCCTTTCGCGAAGGTGGAGTCATTGAGTACCGCGATCAGCAGCAGGCCCCAGATCGCGATCACGAGCATTTCCGTCGGCCCCAGTTGCAGCACCCAGCCGGCGACCGAGCCGACCACCATGAGCAGGAAGATGTAGCCAACGAAACTCCCTATCACCGACGCTGCGAGCCCGATGCCGAGCGCTTCGCCGTGCCGACCCTGCTGTGCCATGGGATAGCCGTCGAAGGTGCTCGCGACAGCGCCGGAGGTGCCGGGGATGTTCATCAGGATCGCGGGCACGGCCGCGCCGAAGCCACCGCCGGTGAAAATTGCCGTGAGAAACAGGATCGCCGGCAGAAAGTCCATGTAGAGTGTCACCGGCAAGAACACCGCCATCGCGATGGAGATCGAGAGCCCCGGGACCGCTCCGAAGATCAATCCGATCAGTATCCCCGGCGGGACCACCAGCCAAGCCTGCGGGCTGCTTGCCAGAAGCTGCCCCGCAGAGAGGAGTTCGCCCATATCGATCATCCCGCCCCCGCTCGCCGTCACATAACCAGCGTCGGAATGCGCACGCCGAGCACATCCTGAAAGACGGTCACCAGGAGCGCCGTCGCGCAGAGTGCGACAGCTGCGACCAGCCACCAGCGCCGTTCGCCCTGCACGACGAGGGCGAGGCCGATGAAGAGAAACGTCGCGATGTCGAAGCCGATATAGGCGAGCGCGCCGGCATAGCCGAGCACCAGCAGCATCAGCCGGAATCCGGCCGCGTCATCCGCCGGTGCCTGCGATGACTCGGCCCGGGCGGTCTCCTCGGCGTCGTCGTGCGAACGGCGCGCATCGGTCCAGGCGGCGAATGCCAAAGCTGCGATACCGATCGCGGCCACTGGCACGATCAGGACCCAGTCAGTGCTGCGCCGAGCGGCGTCGAGGACGCTCCACGCATACAGGACCATCGCGCCGCCGAGCACCGCCGCGAAGCCGAGCGCGCCGATGCGCCACCGCGCCGAGCGGCGGCTGTCGCGATTGCCGGAGTTTCTCGCCATGATCGACCTCGAAGCCGGGAAGGACGGGGCCCGGCAGCCGGGCCCCGGCACAGCGCGACGGATCAGTCGCGGATCACATCGGCCAGCGACTCGAGCGCGTCATAGGCATCGTCGACGAGCGCCTGGCTCGCCTCGGGGCCGACCCAGTCGGCGCCGACGCCCTGCTCGGCGGCCACCTCGCGATAGGAATCGCTGGTCACGACGTCCTCATAGGCTGCGACGATCGCCTCGAAGCGCTCCGGATGCTCCTCGCGCAGCGCGGAATGGGCGATCAGGCCGGTAACGTTGCCGCCGATGATGGGCAGCGGGTCGACGCCCATATCCGCCAGAACATCGTTCATCAGCGGCGCGCCATGCCCGTCGGGATCCTCGTCGTTGACGACGGCGAGCACGCGCAGCTCGTCCATGATACCGCTCGCCCCCTGCGCGGCGAGGACCTCGAAATCGACCTGGTTGCCCGCCAGGGCCGCGCGCAGCGGTGCACCGCCGTCATAGGTGACAAAATTGACGTTGTCGTGCGGGATGTCGAGCGCATCCATGAACAGCAATGTCTGCAGATGCCCGCCATTCGCGAAGATGATCCCCGAGGACACGTCTCCGGGCTCCTCCATCGCCTCGAGAAGCTGCTCGAAGCTTTCGTACGGGCTGTCGCGATGCACGGCGACAATGCCGTAGTCGTTCCACTGCGCGTTGAGGAACGTGAAATCCTCCCACGAGACGGGTGCGTCACCAACGAGGATCGCGTTCGCGAGATACGGCGTCGCCTGCATCAGCAGGAGCGTGTTCCCGTCGGCGGGCTGCTGGACCATGTGTGTCGCGCCGAGCCCGCCGGCGCCGCCAGGCCGGTTCTCCACCACGACTGGCGTGCCGAGCGCCTCTCCCATCGGCTCAGCGAGCGTGCGCGCCATCCGGTCGGCGCTACCGCCGGCGTTGAAAGGCACGACGATGGTGATCTCGCCGTCGGGCCACTCCTGGGCCACCGCGGGTGCCGCCATCGCGAACCCGGCCGCACACAGTGCGATCGCGGTGCGCCGCCCCATCCGCTCCGTCTCGATCCGAAGTCCTGTCATCGCGCATCCTCCCATGCTTGAACGGGCCGCAAGGGAGCACAGGTTCTAATGTTATGTCAATATAACTTTTGGCTTGGCGCGACCCGCCCGCTTGCCTATCCTCGGGCGAACCGCAGGAAGTGGACGCTCGTGATGAGGGATGCCGACAGCATGCGCCCGGGCGAGGATACGCCCTGGCCCAAATACCATCAGGTTTATCTCGTGCTGCGCCAGCAGATCCGCGACGGCGACTTCGGTGATGGCGCGCCGATGCCCGGGGAGCTGGAACTCGGCCGCAAGTTCGGCGTCTCGCGGATCACGGTGCGTAAGGCGCTAGAGCGGCTCGAGCGCGAGGGCGCGATCGATCGCCATCGCGGTCGCGGCACCTTCGTGCGCGCCGAGGGCGGCCACGCCCATGTCCAGGCCAGTCTATCGGGGTCGATCGAGAACCTGATCGCGATGGGGCTGCAAACCGAGGTGCGCGTGCTCGACTTCGGCTATGTCCCGGCTCCGCACTACGCTGCGGCCGCGATGGGTCTCGCGCCGGGTACCATCGTTCAGAGGGCGCTCCGCGTGCGCGCGCATGAGGGCGTGCCGTTCTCGCATCTGCTGACGTATGTGCCCGCGGCCCTCGGGCGTTGCTACGAGGCGGACGACCTTCAGGAGACGCCGCTTCTGTTGCTGCTGGACCGTGCCGGGGCGCGGATCCGCGGCGCCGAGCAGACGATTACGGCGCGGCTCGCTACGCCCGATGTCGCGCCTCTTCTCGAACTCGAACCGGGCGAGCCGCTGCTCTGCATCGAGCGGGTCGTGTCGGACGCGGATGGTCGGGTCGTAGAATATATTCGCGGGCTCTATCGTCCCGACACCTACGAACACCGCATGAGCTTCGACCGCGCGCGCGCCGAGAGCCCACGGATCTGGCATACTTGATACGGGGAGACGCATGAAGACATTGACGCAGCTCACGGCGGAGCCCGGCGCCGGCCTCATCGCCCCCGGTGTCTACGACGCCTTCACGGCGCTTGTTGCCGAGCAGGCGGGGTTCGAATGCCTTTATCTCTCCGGAGCCTCGATCGCCTATACCCGGCTAGGGCGACCGGATGTCGGGCTTGTCTCGGTCAGCGAGGTCGCCGACACCGTCGCCGCGATCCGCGACCGGGTTGCGCTGCCGCTTATCGTGGATGGCGACACGGGCTTTGGTAACGCGCTCAACGTCCAGCGCACCGTCCGCCAGTTCGAGCGTGCCCGCGCCGCGGCGATCCAGCTCGAGGACCAGACCTTTCCAAAGCGCTGCGGCCATCTAGCCGGCAAAACACTGATCGGGGCCGAGGAGATGGCCGGCAAGATCCGCGCCGCGCGGGATGCGCGCACTGATGCGGGTTTCGCAATCATCGCGCGCACGGACGCGATCGCCGTCGAGGGGTTTGAAGCGGCGCTCGAACGCGCCGAAACCTATCTCGAGGCCGGCGCCGACATTCTATTTGTCGAGGCGCCCCGCGATGCGCAGGAACTCGACACCATCGGCGCACGTTTCGGCGCGCGGGTGCCGCTGATCGCGAACATGGTGGAGGGCGGGCGCACGCCGCTGCACTCGGCGGATGAGCTGCATGCGCGCGGCTTCAGGATCGTCATCTTCCCCGGTGGCGCGGCGCGCGCGGTGCTGCGCCAGGCGCAGGCCTATTACGAAAGTCTGATGCGAACCCGCTCCAACGCCGCGTTCAAGCCGCATATGGCCGATTTCGAAGAACTCAACGGCGTCATCGGTCTCGATCGGGTGCAGGCGCTCTCGCGACGCTACGAATAACAGCGGCCGCGTCGGGGTTCGCTCGCGCCACGCAGCGGGCGGGGCGCTTAGGACGCGATACCGGAGTACGGCCTAAACCACGGTACACGACTCTCTCATTTTGCGGGCGATGAATGAAGTCGGACATAAGTGTCACATCCCGGAAGGTAGTATGGCTGTTTTTTGAACAGCGCTGGCTTGAGTTTGTGCCAGTCTTTCATCGCCTGCAAGAGCGTCTTGCTGTCCAGGGCTGCTTGCGGGCGCTGCTGGTTGTAGAGCCAGACGTAGCGGTGCAGCGTGGTCTCCAGCTCCTCGCCGGACCGGAAGTGGTGGCTTTGCAACACCTCTTCTATGCGGCCGTTGAAGCGCTCGACCATGCCGTTGGTCTGGGGTGACTTCGGCGGCGTGAGGCG
>CAZMBT010000165.1:0-4905 GCA_964564395.1 uncultured Alkalilacustris sp. | reverse complement strand
ACGAAACGCTGATCGTCGAAGTCTCGGACCATGTTGCGCTGATCAAGCTCAACCGCCCGGACGCCCTGAACGCGCTCAACAGCAGCCTGCTGGCCGAGCTGGCGACCGCCCTGAAGGCGGCACAGGACAACGAGAAGGTGCGCTGCATCGTCATCACCGGGTCGGAGAAGGCCTTTGCCGCCGGCGCCGACATCAAGGAAATGTCGGGCAAGAACTTCGTGGACGTCTATCTTGGCGATCTTTTCGGGCCGGAAACACGCGCCTTCGACGCGATTCGCAAGCCGATCATCGCGGCCGTGTCGGGATATGCGCTGGGCGGCGGCTGCGAACTGGCGATGATGTGCGACTTCATCATCGCCTCCGAATCCGCGAAATTCGGCCAGCCCGAGATCAATCTCGGCGTCATGGCCGGAATCGGCGGCACGCAGCGCCTCACCCGCTTCGTCGGCAAGTCCAAGGCGATGGACATGCATCTTACGGGCCGCTTCATGGACGCCGCGGAAGCCGAACGCTGCGGCCTTGTCAGCCGCGTGGTGCCCGTCAAGAAACTCATGGACACCACCATGGAGGCCGCGCACAGCATTGCCGAGAAATCCGCGCTGTCGGTGATGGCGGTCAAGGAATCGGTCAATCGCAGTTACGAGACGTCGCTGGCGGAAGGTGTGCTGTTCGAGCGCCGGCTGTTTCATGCGCTGTTCGCCACCGACGATCAGACCGAAGGCATGGGGGCCTTTCTGGAAAAGCGCGAGGCGCAGTTTCGCGACCGCTGACGACCGGTTCGCGCGGGCGGGACGAATTCGCGCCTCAGCCCGTTGACTTGCCCGCGAGTCGCACCTAAAAGCGCGGCTTCAGGATACATCGAACCGAAAACCGGAAGTCGAATAAATGGCAAATACGCCCCAGTCGAGAAAGCGCGCGCTTCAGAACGCCAAGCGCTACGCGGTGAACAAGGCGCGTCGCTCGCGCATCCGCACCTACCTGCGCAAGGTCGAGGAAGCCATTGCCTCGGGTGACGGCGCCTCGGCGCAAAAGGCCCTGCGCGCCGCGCAGCCGGAGCTTGCGCGCGGCGTCACCAAGGGTGTGCTTCACAAGAACACCGTCGCGCGCAAGATGTCGCGCCTGTCGTCCCGGGTGAAGGCGCTCGGCGCCTGAGCCGTCGCGCGACGACGATGAAGTCAAGAGGCGCGCCTTCGGGGGCGCCTTTTCTTTTGCGCGCAGCCGGGCTGTGGCCGATTGTGCACGCCGCGCGCGATTCGAACGGCAAGGTCCGAGTCAAGGGGCAAGTTGTGTTGCGCCTCGCGGGAGGCGCTTGCTAGTTTAACGACAGAGTCGTGATGACCTGGGGGATAGACAGGGTGCACGTATCGGCCGCTTGAATCGCTGCCCGATAGGATGGACGAAGCGTGCAGTCCGACAGCGCAAGGCGCCGTACAATCGCATCCTGACGGGGTGCGAGCACGCGGAGGGGTATGTTTTCCGTCTGGAGAGCATTCTCGCTGTCATTTCCGATTGAGCGGGGGACGCTGAAGCGGCCCCGCGCAGGTCCGAGTGTTGGTGTGTTGCAAGGGATGGTGTCGTGATGGGCGACGGCACCGGAGCCTGACGTGCATGGAATCAAGCCGGCCATGGCCGCCGCGCTTGGAGCGCAGCCGTTATCGGCCGCACCATGCCCGGGCCCCTCGCGCAGCGGCATGCCGGGACATCACGCATCTGGTCTTGTTGGGGCGGAACTGCGGAAATGACGAATGAAACCTGGGACATTGTGCGCGATGAATTACATAAATCCTTGGGAAGGAACAACTTCGTCACCTGGATCGATCCGCTGGAGCTCGCGGAGCTGAGCGAGGGTGTGGCCCATTTCATCGCCCCGACCACCTTCATAGGTGATTGGGTATCGCGCAATTTCGCCGATCACATCCGTCATGAGTTTTCTCGGGCCGGCACCGAGATCGAGCGCCTGGTCTTCAGCGTCGGTCGCCGGAAGAACGGCGCGGGAACGACCCGCACGGGGAAGGAGCGCGCCGCACGCGCTCAGGCGCAGGCACAGGCGACGCAGGCGGCGCCGGAGTCTTCGTCTTCGGCCCTGCCCGGCGCCCCCCTCGATGCGCGTTTCACGTTCGACAGTTTCGTGGTCGGCAAGCCCAACGAGCTGGCGCATGCCGCCGCGCGGCGCGTCGCCGAAGGCGGTGTCGTCTCGTTCAATCCGCTGTTTCTCTACGGCGGTGTCGGGCTGGGCAAGACACATCTTATGCACGCCATCGCCTGGGAGCTGCAGCGCCGCGCGCCCGAGGCGCGCGTTCTCTACGTTTCGGCGGAACAGTTCATGTACCGTTTCGTGCAGGCGCTGCGCGACAAGCAGATCATGACCTTCAAGGAGCTGTTTCGTTCGGTCGATGTGCTGATGGTCGACGATGTCCAGTTCATTGCCGGCAAGGGCAGCACGCAGGAAGAGTTCTTTCATACCTTCAACGCGCTGGTCGATCAGAATCGCCAGATCGTCATCTCGGGCGACCGCGCGCCCGGCGAGATCAAGGATCTCGAGGATCGCATCCGGTCACGCCTGCAATGCGGCCTCGTGGTGGACCTGCATCCGACCGACTACGAGTTGCGTCTGGGAATCCTGCAACAGAAGACCGACGCCTATCGCGAACAGTATGAAGGTCTGCAGATCGCCGATGGGGTGCTGGAGTTCCTCGCGCACCGCATCACGACGAATGTGCGTGTCCTTGAAGGGGCTCTGACCCGGCTTTTCGCATTTGCCTCGCTCGTCGGGCGCGAGATCACGATGGACCTGGTGCAGGACTGCCTGGCCGATATCCTGCGGGCGTCGGACCGCAATGTCACGGTCGAGGAAATCCAGCGCAAGGTGGCCGAACATTACAGCATCCGGCTGGCCGACATGATCGGGCCGAAACGGGTGCGCACCATCGCGCGGCCGCGCCAGATCGCCATGTTCCTGGCCAAGGAACTGACCTCGCGCTCCCTGCCCGAGATCGGCCGCCGCTTCGGTGGACGCGATCACACGACGATCATGCACGGCGTGCGCAAGGTGGAGGCGCTGTGCAATGACGACCCGCAGATCGCCGAGGATCTGCAACTTCTGCGCCGCCTGCTGGCGGGTTGACCGCGGCACGGGCCCGCACGCGCAGGATGCCAGAAAGGCCTTGAGAAACAGCAGCGTTCGGCTAGTGTCGGCGTCCCGCCGTGAGGCGGGAAACAGGGGACGAGACGCATGAAGATCAGTATCGAGCGCGGCGCGCTGCTCAGGGCGGTAAGCCAGGCCCAATCGGTTGTGGAGCGGCGCAATACCATCCCGATTCTCGCCAATGTCCTGATCGAGGCCGAGGGCGATGCGGTACGCCTGCGCGCCACCGATCTCGATATCGAGGTGATCGATCGGGTCGCCGCGCAGATCGAACGCGAGGGCACCACGACCGTGTCAGCGGTGCTGCTGCACGAGATCGTGCGCAAGCTGCCCGACGGAGCCCTGGTTCAACTGGCCGACGACCCGGCGCAAGGACGGCTGACGGTGCAGGCCGGGCGGTCGAACTTTTCGCTCGCGACGCTGCCGAAGGAAGACTTCCCGATCATGGCGTCGTCGGAATACAGCAGCAATTTCAGCGCGCCGGCGAAGACCTTGCGCCGGCTGTTCGACAAGACGAAATTCGCCATCTCGACCGAAGAGACCCGCTACTACCTCAACGGCGTCTACATGCATGTCGCCGATGGCGAGGACGGGCAAGCGCTGCGCTGCGTGGCGACCGATGGCCACCGGCTGGCCCGCGTCGACACCCCGCTGCCTGACGGTGCCCAAGGCATGCCCGGCGTGATCGTGCCGCGCAAGACGGTCGGCGAGTTGCGCAAACTGCTCGAGGATGACGACGCGGAGATCGCGGTGTCCGTCTCGGAGACGAAGCTGCGCTTCGCCACCCCGGAGATCACCCTGACATCGAAGGTGATCGACGGCTCCTTCCCTGACTACACCCGCGTCATACCGACCGCCAACACCCGCCGACTCGAGCTGGACGCCAGCGAGTTCGCCCGCGCCGTGGATCGCGTCGCCACCGTATCCTCCGAACGGTCCCGCGCGGTCAAGCTGTCGCTCGACGAGGATCGCCTCATCCTGTCGGTGAATGCCCCCGACAGCGGCGCGGCCACCGAGGAGCTGGCGGTGGCCTATAATGACGACCCGCTGGAGATCGGCTTCAACGCAAAGTACCTTCTGGAAATCGCCAGCCAGGTGGATCGCGAGAATGCCGTTTTCCTTTTCAACGACTCCGGCGATCCGACCCTGATGCGCGAAGGCGATGACAGCTCGGCCGTCTATGTCGTGATGCCGATGCGCGTGTGATTCGGGCGGATGCCCGGCCTCGCGGTCACGCGGCTGCAGGTGTCGCATTTCCGGTCGCACCGGCAGGCGCGGCTGCGCACGGATGAACGTCCGGTCGTGCTCTTTGGCCGCAACGGTGCCGGCAAGACCAACTTGCTGGAAGCCGTGTCGCTGTTGTCGCCGGGCCGCGGACTGCGCCGGGCCGCGGCCGAGGATCTGGCACGGCGCCCCGAAGCCATCGGCTGGAAGATCACCGCCGAGTTGCGCCGCCACGGCACGATCCACGAGATCGAGACCTGGGCCGATCCCGGCGCGGCGCGCAGCCTGCGCATCGACGGAAAGCAGGCCCCGCAGGCGGCGCTGGGGCGCATCGCGCCGATGGTGTGGCTGTTGCCTTCCATGGATCGGTTATGGACCGACTCGGCCGAGGGGCGGCGGCGCTTTCTGGACCGCATGACGCTCAACTTCGAACCCGATCACGCCGGCTGCGCCGTCGATTACGAAAAGGCCATGCGGCAGCGCAACCGCCTGCTGCGCGACCAGATCGAGAACCCCGCCTGGTACACCGCGCTGGA
>CAZMBT010000164.1:0-4911 GCA_964564395.1 uncultured Alkalilacustris sp. | reverse complement strand
AGGGCACGATGCTGGCCAAGATGCGCAATCTGGGCGAGGCCTGCACCGCCGCCAACCGCATCTACGTGCATGAGCGGATCGCCCCGGAGTTCACCCGCCGCCTGTCGCACGCCATGTCGGCGCTGACGATGGGCGACGGCACCGACCCCGACATCGATGTCGGCCCGCTGATCAACGCCGACACCCGCGACAAGGTCGCCGCCCTCGTCGCCGATGCCGTCGCCAGGGGCGCGACGCTGGAATGCGGCGGCGTGGTCCCGGACGGGCCGGGTTTCTTCTACCCGCCGACGGTGCTGTCGAACGTGCCCGAAACCGCCGATTGCGTGCATGACGAGATCTTCGGCCCCGTCGCCGCGATCCAGACCTTCACCGATCAGCACGAAGTCATCGCGCGGGCCAATGCCACCGAATACGGGCTGGTGGCCTACGTGTTCAGCGGCGACTTCAAGCGAGGCCTGCAGGTCTGCGAACAGCTCGACTATGGCATGGTCGGTCTCAATCGCGGGCTGGTCAGCGACCCCGCCGCCCCGTTCGGCGGCACCAAGCAATCCGGGCTGGGCCGCGAGGGCGGGCATGAAGGCATGCGCGAGTTCATGGAAACACAGTATATTTCCGCAAGCTGGTAGGAGGTCCGCCATGTCAGAGGTCATCGCCAGTCCCAGCACCCGCCGCCTCGCAATGGAGCACGGCGTGGACATCGAAGCACGCGCGCGCGCGCTGGGGCGCACCACCATCGGCCCCGAGGACGTCTCCGCACCGGTCCCGACAGGCGCCGCCGACACGCGGTACTGGAATGTCGATCACGGCGCCTATGGCACGGTCCGCGAAGAACCGATGGGCCGCTTCGCGCAAGTCGCCGCAGCCAATCTGAGCGCCGCCAATGCGCTGATTCCGCAGGTGACACATCACGTGCGCGCGGATGTCACCGCCATCGAGGCGCTGCGCCGGAAATGGCAGCCAGAGGCACGGCTGCGCGGCGTCAGGCTGACCGCGCTCGCATTTCACGTTCTCGCGCTGAGCCGCACCCTGCATGCTTTTCCGCGGTTCAACGCGTCGCTGTCAGAAGACGGCAAGACATTGATTCTGAAAGATTATGTCAACATCGCCATCGCCATGGACACGCCGCACGGGCTTATGGTTCCGGTGATCCGCAACGCCGACCGAAAGGGGCTGTGGAGGATCGCGGGCGAGATCGCCGATCTCGCCGCTCGCGCGCAGGACCGCAGGATCGCCCCGGACGAAATGGGCGGCGCTTCGATGACCATAAGCAATCTCGGCGGCATCGGTGGGATCGGCTTCACCCCCATCGTGAATCCGCCCGAGCTTGCGATCCTCGGCATCACCCGCACCGAGATGGCGACGGTGTGGGACAACGACACCCCCCGGCCCGTGCCCATGGTGCCGCTGGATCTGAGCTATGATCATCGCGTGATCAACGGCGCCGATGCCGCGCGATTTGCCAGCCATCTCTGCGCGGGTCTGGAGGATCCGCGAAGACTGCTGATGTGACAGCACTCGCAGCTCGGCGCAGCGCCCCGTCGGCCCGCACCCGCCTGCCGCCGAGATGCCCCTTGCACTGCCCGGCATCGACACTATCGTGCCGCCCGGCTGCGCGCGCCTTGCGGTGCCGCGCCTTTGACGGGGCATCGGAGCGAACGGGATGACACAGGGCGGGGCGATTTCGCTCGACAACTTGCGTGAGCGCGCGCGCAGACGGGTGCCGCGCATCTTCTTCGACTATGCGGATGGCGGCGCGCTGCGCGAAACCGCGCTGCGGCGCAACCGGCAGGCCCTCGACGCCGTCAGGCTCTGGCCGCGCGCGCCGCGCGACGTGTCGGCCTGCGACACGTCGGTCGAAGTCTTTGGCGAGACCCTGCCGATGCCGCTGGCGATCGCCCCGATCGGGCTGGCCGATCTGGTCTGGCCGGGGATGGACATGAAGCTTGCCAGCGGGGCGGCTGCCGGTGGTATCCCCCATATCCTGAGCACCGCCGCCTCCACCACGATCGAGGATGTCGCCGCGCAGGCTGGCGCCCATCGCTGGTTCCAGCTCTATACCTCCACCGATCCGGCCATCACGGACGACCTGCTGTCGCGCGCGGCGGCCGCCGGCTACCGGGTGCTCGTGGTCACGGTGGATGTCGCCGCCCCGGGACGCCGCTATCGGGATCTGGCGAACGGGTTTCGGCTGCCCATGGCCATGGGGCCCGCCTTCTGGGCGCAGCTTGCCCGTTGCCCGGCCTGGGCGCTGGCGGCGCTGGGCCGGCCCGTGCCGCGCATCGTCAATCTGGAAAGATATGCCCCCGAAAGCGGCGCGCAGTCGCTCGCGGCCTTCATGGCGGCGCAGATTTCGGCCTCGGTCGATCTCGATGCGATCAGGCGCATGCGCGCGCGGTGGTCCGGCCCGCTGGTGGTGAAGGGCGTCATGCATCCCGACGATGCCGTCGCACTTGCCGATATCGGCGTGGACGGCGTCATCGTGTCCAACCACGGGGGCCGGCAACTGGATGCGGCGCCCGCCGCCATCGAGGTTCTGCCCCACATCGCCGCTGCGGCGGGCGCGCGACTGACCATCATCGCCGATGGCGGCGTGCGCAGCGGCGAGGACATCGCGCGCATGCTTGCCTGCGGCGCCAGAATGGTGCTGGCGGGGCGGCCCTTCCTGTGGTCGGTCGCGGCGACCGGCGGGGCCGGCGCGGTGCTGGAGATACTGCGAGACGAGTTCCGGCGCGCGCTGGGGCAGATCGGCTGTCCACGGGCGAGCGACCTCGGCTCCGATCACGTCGTGGCCGCGCACCGGTGCGGCACCGCCACGCCCGGCCGCGCCGATCAGCCCTGCACTTGTGCCACGGTATAGTCGGCCTGCCGCAGCGCGGCGACAACCAGATCAGCCAGCGCCTCAGGCTGTCGCCGGCCCGCCGTCCAGGGCAACAGAACACCATTCTCGGCCGCCCGGACCGCGTCGCCCTGTGCACCCAGATCGAAGGCCAGCGTGGGAAGCCCCGTCGCGAGGCATTCATGAACCGTGTAGGAGAACGTCTCGGGCCAGATCGACGGGATCAGCCAGTGCGTCACACCGTAGCGCGCGGCAAGCGACGGGATGTCCTCGATCGCGTAGACGCCATGGACCGGCACGGTTCCGGCAAGCGGAAAACCTGGCGCGATCCGCCCGATCAGGGCAAGGTCGATATCGGGCTCTCCACGCAACCTGTCGGACAGCTTTGACAGCACCGCCGCCCCCTTCTGCGGCCCGATCGCGCCCAGAACCCCGATGACCCGACGCCCCTGATCGGCGGGAACGAGCGGCGGGATCGCCTGCAGCAGCTTGTGAGGGTGCATGTGAAGACGCGGGACCGCCTGCGGAAAGGCCGCTGCGACGATATCGGCGCTGGCTTGCGAGAACACCACCAGCCGCGCAGCCGAATCGACCGCCCTGCCCCAGCTTGCGCGCCACTGCGCCAGTGTCATCACGCTGCCATCGCTGCGCCTGTAGCAATGCGCGGCGTCGTCGTGGTCGACCGCGGGCACGCCGCGATAGGTCCCGTCATGATCGAGCAGCGTGTAGGACGGGCTGATCGGAAGGTAGTCGTGAAACAGGATGTCGAGCGAAACGCCCGATGCCAGACGCAACAGGAAACCGGGCAACGCACTCAGATCGGGATCACCCACGGCGCAGGAATAGATGACCCTGCGCCGCGCGACCCCCCGCAGCAGCCGCACGACCAGGTCGAGATCATCGGTATTCGCCGTCAACCGGCCCTGCGGCGTATCGAGTTCGATCCGGCAGCGCCAGGCGCCCCCCAGACGCAACACCACTGAAGCGGGCGCGGATGCGACCTGATCCTGCAGGTAGTTCTCGGCCCCGCCGCCGAGGGAATGCGCGATATAGACGGGCAATTCGCCGAGATCGTGCAGGCTTTCGGCCCATGCCAGCGCCGCGACGAGGCGCGCGGTCACCAGGGGGTCGTCGCGTATGAAGTCCTGCACCATGCGGTTGTAGCCCGGATAACGCGCCGCGATGATGGCGTTGTTCTTTTGCACAAGGGCCATTTTCGCATCGCCGAAGCTGGCGCCGCCGCGATGTTCGACGAAAAGACCGGGCACCGCGACATGGCGCGCGCCTTTCGCTGCCGTGCGGCGGCACCAGTCGACCTCCTCGCCATAGCCCCGGCCGAAAGAGGTGTCGAAACCGCCTGTGTGATCCAGCCAGTCGCGGCGCATCGCCATGCAAAACCCCACCCCGGTCGGGGCGGCGACTTCCGGCGCCGTGTCGGCGATCCGGCTCCTCAGCGCATTATCGATCGCCTCGGCCTGGCCGTCCTCGAGCACGGTGCGGGTACAGATCACGGGCGCGGAGAAGATCTCGGCGTCATTGGACATCGGCGTCGCGGTTGCCACCCAGGGGTCCGACAGCGGCGCGATCAGCCGGCTGGCCCACCCGGGCGGCACCATCGCATCACTGTTGAGCAGCACGACCACCGCATCATTATCGGCCCGGGCCAGTTCGAATCCGCGATTGACCGAACGGATGAACCCCAGATTCTCCTCGTTCTCGACAAGGGTGATCCGGTCGGGATGCTGCGCCTGCTGCGCCTGCACCCACTCGCGCAGCCAGGGCCGGACCCGCGCATCGGAGGACCGATCCTCGATCAGGATCAACCGGTACGCAAGATCGGTGTGTGCAACGACACGGCCCAGCGCCTCGGGCAAGAGATCGAAGGCGTTGTAGATCGGCATGATCAGCGAAATCCGACCGGCATCGCCCGCGGATGTGCCCGCCCCAGCCTCGCGCGCCAGAAAGGCCTTCTTGAGCATGGTGTCGGAGGGATTGCCATCAAGGCGCAAGGCGGTCTTGACGCGGCGCGGAAGGTCGGTGTCCTTGCGCATCAGACCGCGCGCGATCATCGGCAC
>CAZMBT010000163.1:0-4918 GCA_964564395.1 uncultured Alkalilacustris sp. | reverse complement strand
GATCGCGACGCCGAACTTCTCCTTGATGCTGAGCACCCAGGCGATGTGCGAATGCGTGCTGTCGATGGACAGGCCCAGCAGTTCCGCATCGAGCGCGGCGAAGTCCTCCTGCCGCTTGGCGAAGCCGATGAATTCCGTCGTGCAGACGGGCGTGAAATCGGCCGGGTGCGAGAACAGCACCAGCCATTTGCCGCGGTAGTCGGCGAGGCGCTTCTGCCCATGCGTGGTCGGGGCGTCGAAATCGGGCGCGGCCTCGTTCAGGCGGGGCATCGCGATTGGTGTCATGTCGGTCATCAGTCTCTCCATTGATGTGATGACGCAGAGGTAGTGGCTTGCGCGCGGCAAATGAAACGAATAAAAAGCATATCTATGATCGATAGAATCGATAATAGGCGACTCGCATGCTGACCCTGCGCCAGATGCGCTTTCTCGTCGCCATCGACGAGGCGCTGAATTTCACCCGCGCCGCCGAGCAGTGCCATGTGACGCAGTCCACCCTGAGCGCGGGACTGCAGGCGATGGAGGATCAGCTCGGGCTGCAACTGGTCGAGCGTACGCGCCGCAGCGTGATGATGACCGAGATCGGCCGCGAGATCGCGCAGCGCGCGCGTGGCGTGCTTCTCGGCGCGCGCGAGATCGAGGAGATTGCCGCCGCCCATCTGCGACCCGACGAGGGGGCGCTGCGTCTGGGCGCGATTCCCACGGCGGGGCCGTATCTTCTGCCGGCGGCGCTGCCGCGTATCCGGGCGCGCTATCCGCGCGTGCAGCTCTATCTGCGCGAGGAACTCACCGAGAGCCTGCTTGACGGGGTGGCGACCGGGCGGCTCGACCTCGCGCTGATTGCGCTGCCCTTCGAGATCGGGTCGCTCGCACACATGTCGCTCTTTCTCGACGGCTATCATCTTGCCGCCCCGCCCGGCCACAGCGCGGCACTGGCGCAAGACGGAACGCGGCTGCTGTTGCTGGAGCGCGGGCATTGCCTGCAGCGTCACGCCCTCGGCGCCTTTCCCGAGGGGCTGCTGGAGCAGGACGAGAGTTTTGCCGCGACCAGCCTGACCACGCTCGTGTCCATGGTCAGCGAAGGCTTGGGGATGACGCTGCTGCCCGATCTGGCGGTTGCCGGCGGCGCGGCCGAGCGCAGCGACGTGCAGATCGTGCCGCTACCGGAGGCGTGGCCGCGCGAGGTGGTGCTGGTCTGGCGCAAGACATCGCCGCGCATTCCGGTATTCGAGGGTATCGGTGCGGCGCTTCGCGACACGCGTGCCGCCATGTCGCGCTCCGCATCGACGACCGGTGTGCCCGCGCCGTCCGCGACATCGCAAAAGGACGGGCCGCGCGCGCCGCCGCCTTGCCCCGGCGCTGATTCTTCGCAATAAATTGTTGGACGAGGCCCGAATGCCATCCGTGGCATTCGGGCCTGATAGCGAAGGGGAGGGATGGGATGCGATGCTTTCGCCGGGCTCCGCGCAGGGGCGGGCAGGCCGTGATCGTGGCGGCGCTGGTCGCCGGGGCACTGGGGTCGCTGCCGGCGGCAGCGCAGGCGCAGGAGGCGATGCCGCTGTGCGGCGCGGCCCATGGCCCCGATGCGCTGGACGCGCTGTCGCGCCGTATCGCCAGTGTCGATCATGGCGCGTGGTATCTGCGCCGCATCAACGGCTACGCCCTGCTCGGCCCGGACAGGATTGTCACCCGCTCGGAACCGCAGGACGATGGCGGCTACGTGATGCGGCGCACCGGGCCCGCGCGGCTGGTGGGCCGCCCCGTCGCCGGGGCCGAATCCGCGCCGGACTACCCCTATTGGCGGCCGATTCTCGGACCCGAGGGGATGGCCGCGTCGTTCCGTCTCGGCGGGGCGGAGCAGCCCTTGCCCGAGCTGCGCTCCGTCGTGACCGATGACGGAGAGCGCATCGACCCCCCTTTTACACAGTCCACGCTGCGCGCGCTGGCGGGTTGCCCGCTGTCGGAGCTGCCGCGTCTGACCGGACATGCGCAGTTTCGCGGCGGCGTGACCGAAATCGCGCTGATCATGATCGAGCCTGACCGCATGCTGGGTGAGATCCGCGAAAGCGCCCCGCGTCACGACGTCACCTTCGTCGAGCATGTGACGCTTACCCCGGTGTCGGACCCGCCGCTGCGCGACGATGATGACGCGCTTGAGCTTGTCGAGCTTTCGCCGCCGCCGGATCGCGCGAATGTGGATTTCGAGTCCCCTGCCATCCGCTTTCGGTTCAGCGAGCCGGTCGCCGCCGACAGCGTCGCCGAGGCGCTGGAGGTCACGACCCGGCTGCGCAGCGATCTGAGCGACATCAACACGCCGGCCGCGCCCGACCTGCTCGATGGGTTTCTCGGCGGCAGCCGCGACATCTATGATCCGGCCCGCAGCGAGGGCGACTGGCTGGTCGTTGCCGGTGAGGTTGCGGGCAGCGGGCACAGCTACAGCTTCACGCCCGCCGCGGCGCTGGATCCGGGCGTGCGCTACCGCGTCGTGCTACGCGGCGGCGAGGACGGGGTTCAGGGGCTCGATGGCAGCCAGCTGCCCGCCGATGAAAGCTGGGAGTTCCACACCGTCGTCGATCTGGATGCGCAGGCTGCCGAGGATGGCGCCTTCACGCTCGATGTGTACCAGACCTCGCGCAACGCGCCGCTTGTCGAGGGCAAGCCCGCGCTGACGCGCCTTGGCGTGCACTGGGACCTGCACGACCATATCAGCCCGGCCTGGCAGGTGCCCGACTTTCCGGCCGAAATCAGCCTCGGCCCTGATCACGTCCGGGTCGAGGACCAGTTCGGCCGCGACCACGATGTCGGCGAGACCACCCTCCTAGCGGTGCGCCACCGCGACGAGGTCGCGACGCCGCAGCATCTGCGCGACGCGCGCGACACGCTCAACTTCTATGGCTGGGTGCCCGAAGGCTCCGGCGCCGCCACGCTGGAACTGACGCTCGCCGCGCATGACGTCTATCCGGCGCCGCGCGCCGCGCTGAGCTGGGAGTTCGAGCGCACCGCGCCGATCTGGGACGGCACCCCGCCGGACCCGTTCCGGCTTTACTGGGTGGTGCTGAATGTCGGGGAGTGGTCGGAAGGGATCAGCCCGGCGGACATGGTGCGCGTTCAGGCGATGATGGAGGATGCGGCGCAGTTTTCCACGCAGGTCATGCCGGTTGTCGATTCGGTGCAGGCCTGGCTCGGCGCCTTCACCGAAACCGACACCGTGAAGACGTACCTCTCCGGCGACGACGACGCTGTCGAGGCCGCGCTGCATGCGCTTTCGGACGCCACGAACAGCAGCATCCTGCGCAGCGCGGAATCGATCATCAACCGGATGCTGTTGCGGCTGGGACGGTACTATGCCGGCCAGATCGGACCGCACGACGTTCTGGTCGCGATCCATCCGCTGAACTATCTCGACACCGGTGCGGCGATGAGCGGCGTGCATGTGCGCCCCGATCCCGAAACCGGTTTCGACCGGCGGGTGGTGCGCATGCCGATTGATGCCAACATGACCTCGGCGGCCGCGATCGCGCGCGACATGATCGCGCATGGCGTCGTGCATGAGGTCGGCCACGCCTTCGGCCTGCATCATCAGCCCGGCCATTTGAGTCAGATCAGCGCGGTCGACGAGATCGGCCCGCTGGGCCATCACGACGGCATCGACGGGTTCCGGCTGCGTCGTGACGGCTTGGCAGGTTGGAACAAATCCTCCGAGCACGGCAATCAGCAGCATGAGCGGCTGTTTCCGCTGATGTTCCCGGCCGTGCGTCCGCTCGACGAGGTGTTCATCCGTCAAGACCATTACGAACAGCTGCTTGACGCCTTCGCCCCGGGCGGGGCGGGAGTGCAGCAGGGCGCGGTGACGCCCGCAGGCAACGGTATAGGCCGGGCGCGCTGGCCGATGCTGGTGTCTGCGGCACATGCGCAGATGCCGGAGCCCGGTTTTCCCAGCTTCATGATCCATGGCGTGCTGCGCCCCGGCGATGGCGGCGCGGTGATCGAGGGCACCCATCAGATGCCCGACCCGGCGCCGCGCGGGCAGGGCGATCACGTCGCCGAGCTGCGCACCGCCTCGGGGCAGGTGCTGTCGCAGTACCGCTTCGCGCCCGAGCCGGCGCTCGTCTCCGCGCCGGAAGAGATCGCGCGGCTGGCCGAGGCCGGGATCGACGCCGATACACCGTTCTGGTGGAGCCAGTTCGCGGTCGCCATCGATTTCGAGGAGGGCGGCGACCATGTGATCCTGCGCCGCGGCGACAGCGTCCTGGCCCGCATCGACGCGCCGAAACCGCTGTTCTTCCCGCAGCGGGGCCCCTAGTCCGCGCCCCTTGCGGCGCTGCGGGGGACATGCCAATAACCGGCGGCGCGTTGCGCGCGTCGCCACCCGCGGCGCGTATCCGGAGCGCGCGGGCGATCCGGTGTGCCCGGCCGCCGCCGTGGCGGGCCAGCGAAAGGGAGGCCATGTCGCAGATCGTAGCCATAGACGACATCGAGATCGGCGCCGACCGCCCCTTCGCGCTGATCTCGGGGCCTTGTCAGCTCGAAAGCCTCGACCATGCGCGGCGCATGGCCGAGGGCATTCTGCAGGCCTGCGCACCCTCGGGCACCCGCGCGATCTTCAAGGCCAGCTACGACAAGGCCAACCGCACCGCGCTCGACGCGGCGCGCGGGCCGGGGATGGAGCAGGGGCTGGAGATCCTCGCGCGGATCCGCGCCGAATTCGGCATGCCGGTGCTGACCGATGTGCACGAGCCGGGCCATTGCGCGGCGGTGGCCGAGGCGGTCGATGTGCTGCAGATCCCGGCCTTCCTGTGCCGGCAGACCGATCTGCTGCTGGCGGCGGGGGCGACGGGGCGTGCGATCAATGTCAAGAAGGGTCAGTTCCTCGCGCCGCAGGACATGGCCAATGTCGCCGCCAAGATCGAGAGCACGG
>CAZMBT010000162.1:0-4928 GCA_964564395.1 uncultured Alkalilacustris sp. | reverse complement strand
AGATCTCGGTGATCCTGCTGCCGCTGCTGATCCCGCCGCTGATCCTGATGGGGCATGATCCGATCTGGCTGGCCGTGCTGATCGCCGTGAATCTGCAGACCTCGTTCCTGACGCCGCCCTTCGGGTTCTCGCTCTTCTATCTGCGCGGTGCAGCGCCCAAGGAGGTCACGACCGGCATGATCTACAAGGGCGTCATCCCCTTCATCGCATTGCAGGCCGTCGCCATTCTGATCATCTGGCTCGCCCCGCCGATCGCGACATGGTTGCCACGCGCCCTGTTCTGAGCGACGCCGCCGCCGATGCCGCAAGATGGCGGCGCCCCGTCGCCGCCCGCACGGGCGCTGCCGTCGTCCGGTGTCCGTTTCCCGAGACCCCGACTGAAGGTCCGGCCGGGCCGACGAGCAACGCATCGCGCGGGACTTGACCAGCCGTGTCGCGGCTGGAATAGTTTACCGAAATGTGGCGGACGGCATTCAGGCCCTGCAGCAGACCGTGGCACGGTTCTGCCGCAGGGCCTGTTTGTTGAGCGCCGCGGCAGGGCGTGAGGGACAATGACGCGGCGGGACATCGAAGTTGGATTGCTGTTTTCGCGATCCGGTGCCTATGCGCCGATATCGCGGGCCGGACGCGCCGGCGCGCTGCGCGCGGTGGAGGCCGTCAATTCCGATCCCGGCCTCGACATCACCCTGCGTCCGGTTGAGCGTGATCCGCAGGGCGATGTCGATCTGTACCGCCCGCTTTGCACCGAGATCCTGCGCACGACCGGAGCGCGCCACGTCATCGGCACGACGACCTCCTGGAGCCGCAAGGAAGTGATCCCGGCGCTGGAGCGCGGCGGGGGCGCCTTGTGGTATCCTTGCCCCTATGAAGGGTACGAAGCCTCGGACCGCGTGGTCTACACCCATGCCTGCCCGAACCAGCACCTCATCCCGCTGTTCGACTGGGTGCTGCCACGGCACGGAGCACGGGCCAGCCTTGTGGGGTCCAATTACATCTGGGGTTGGGAGATGAGTCGCATCGCCCATGATCTGATCGCCGACGCGGGCGGCACGGTGCTGTCGGAACGGTATCTGCCCATCGGCGACACCGATGTGGACCGGCTGATCGACGAGATCGCGGCCACCCGGCCGGGCTTTGTGCTCAACTCGCTGATCGGCACGTCATCCTATCAGTTCCTGAAGGCAATGGCAGAACTGGCGGCCGAGGACCCCGCCTTCGCCCCGGATCGCTGTCCGGTCCTGTCTTGCAACCTGACCGAGTGCGAGTTGCCCGCGCTGGGCGCCGCGGCCGAGGGGGTCATCTCTGCCGGGCCGCATTTCGCCGGTTTCGCGGGCCCCGAGGCATGGGTGGCCCAGCCGCCCGGCGGGTTCGGTTCGTCGATGGAGGGGGCCGCGTTTCGCGCGGTATGGGCGCTGGCGCGGCTGCTCGCACATCGGCCCGGCGCCGAAGCGCTGGAACTGACCGACCTGCTGCAAAGCGATGAGGCCGTCGGCATCGACCCCGCCACGCATCATACAACCCAGCCGGGGCTGGTCGCGCAGGTGCGGCAGGGACGTTTCGAGGTCATCGAAGCGACCGCCGAGATCGCCCCCGATCCGTATCTGGCGCGACGCCACACCCGCACCCGATCCCGGCCACGGCTCACGATCGTGCGGTCATGAGCGGGCCGGGGACAGAACGGCGTCGCCGCTCGCCGCCGGATCTGGGCGGCGCGCATGCCTTTATCCTTCACCGGCCCAATCCGGCGGTGGATGCGTTGACGCGCCAGCTCACCGCGATCGGGCTTGAGGTCTCGGCATGCTGGCCGGAACTGCCCGCCACGGCGCCGGCGCCCGATTACATCTTCTTCGACGCCGATATGGGCCATGACGAGCAGTTTCCCTGGGCGGCCGGCGCCGCGCCGATGCCCCTGATCGCCCTCATCGGCTCGGAGGCGCCGGGGCGCGTGGCCTGGGCCATGGCGCAGGGGGCCTGCGGGCACATCCTCAAGCCGGTGGGTGATTCCGGCGTCTACAGCGCGCTGCTGATCGCGCGCGAGGTGTTCGAGCATCGCGCCGCGTTGAGCGCGCATATCGCCGGTCTCGAGCGTCGGCTCGGCGCGCGGCAGACGGTGGTGCAGGCCGTTGCGCTGCTGGGCCTGCACGAACGTGGCGAGGCCCACGCCTATAACCGCCTGCGTCAGCTTGCCATGTTCTGGCGCGTGCCGATCGAGGACGCCGCCCACCGCATTGTCGCCCATGGACGCGACCCCGTCGACGACAACGCCGCGCCACCGCGTCACCGCCGCCGCTGAGCGGCCCCATTGACCGACAGAGAGAGGGAACATGTGCAAAGCCTGTGATCATACCATCCACGCCGCCCAGCATCATTTCGGCTGGGACAACTCCATCGCGCCCGTATTGCGGGCCGAACCCGGCCAGACCATCCTGTTCAACTGCAAGGACAGCTCGGCCGGCCAGTTCGGCCCCGAATCCACCGTCGACGACGTCACCACGCTGGATTTCTCCAAGATCAATCCGGTCTCCGGCCCGGTCTGGGTCGAAGGGGCCGAACCGGGCGACGCGCTCAAGATCACTTTCGACAGCTTCACCCCGCAGCAACGCGGCGGCGCCGGTTTCGGCTGGACCGCCAATATCCCGGGCTTCGGCCTGCTCGCCGACCAGTTTCCCGATCCGGCGCTGCATATCTGGAAATACGACCCCGACAGCATGGCCCCGGCGCTGTTCGGCCGCGAGGGGCGGGTGCCGCTCAAGCCCTTTGCCGGGACCGTGGGCAATGCGCTGGCCGAGCCGGGCAACCACTCCATCGTGCCTCCGCGCCGGGTGGGGGGCAACATGGATATCCGCGATCTGGCCGCCGGCTCGACCCTGTATCTTCCGGTCGAGGTCGCCGGCGCGCTGCTTTCCATAGGCGACACCCACGCAGCGCAGGGGGATGGCGAGGTTTGCGGCACCGCGATCGAAAGCCCGATGGACGTGGTCCTGACGCTCGATCTGGTCAAGGGCGCCAACCTGAAGATGCCGCGTTTCACCACCCCCGGGCCGGTGACCCGCCATCTCGACGCCAAGGGCTACGAGGTCACGACCGGCGTCGGCCCCGATCTGATGGCCGCGTCGCGCGACGCAGTCGCCGGGATGATCGACCTGCTCTGCGCCACGCGGCAGATGCCGGCCGTCGAGGCGTACATGCTCGCCTCCACCTGCGGCGATCTGAGAATCTCGGAGATCGTGGATCAGCCCAACTGGATCGTTTCGTTCTATTTCCCGCGCTGCGTGTTCGAGTGATCGCGCAAAACCGGGGCGCTCTGCTCGAAAATTCGGCATGTGGTCGGGCTTGGGGCGCGCGCGGGCAAATTCGCGCTTGACCTTCCCCGTGCGCCTGCGGGAAGCTGCGTGAAATTCGGAAAGATCCGAGACGGCATTCGCGCCCTCGTTCTGCCCGCCGGTTCGCCGGCGGCGCAGCGCGGGGGTGTTTGCGTTTGGTGCCCGCTCGGACAGCAGGTCGGGGCGAAGCTAGGGGACGAGATGACCGAGTACGGGGGCGAGTCCGCAGTTGCCGCGCGGGGCGAGGAGGCCGACGCAGCGGTGCTGGATGTGCGCGACCTGGTGACCGAGTTCACCACCGACGAGGGGCGGCTGCGCGCCGTCGACGGTGTCAGTTTCAGCCTGCAGGCCGGGCAGACCCTTGCGGTGGTGGGCGAGTCAGGCTCCGGCAAGTCGGTGACCAGCCTGTCGGTCATGGGGCTTCTTCCCGCGCGCATCGGGCGCGTTGCATCCGGCAGCATCCGGCTGGACGGCCGTGAACTGACCAGCCTGCCGGAGCGTGCGATGCGCCGGGTGCGCGGCGATGCGATCGGCATGATCTTCCAGGAGCCGATGACAAGCCTGACCCCGGTCTACACCGTCGGCGACCAGATCGCCGAGGCGATCCTGACCCACCGCGACGTCAGCCGCCGCACCGCGCGCGCCCGCGCGGTGGAGCTGCTCGATCAGGTGGGCATCCCCGAGCCCGGGCTGCGCGCGCGGGCCTATCCGCACCAGTTGTCCGGGGGCATGCGCCAGCGGGTGATGATCGCGATTGCACTGGCCTGCGACCCGCGGGTGCTGATCGCCGACGAACCGACGACCGGGCTGGACGTGACCATTCAGGCGCAGATTCTGGAGCTGCTGCGTGATCTGCAGAAGGAAACGGGAATGGCGATCCTGTTCATCACCCATGACCTTGGCGTGGTGGCCGAGATCGCCGATCGCGTGCTGGTGATGTATGCCGGCCGCAAGGTCGAGGAGGCCGGCGTGGAAGAGCTGTTTGCCAGCCCGCGCATGCCCTATACCATCGGCCTTCTGGGCTCGACGCCGCGTCCGGGGGTATCGGCCGCCGCGCCGGGAACCGCCCGGCGACTGCGCGCCATTCCCGGCAACATCCCCGGCCCGCGCGATCTGCCGCAGGGCTGTCCATTCCATCCACGGTGCGAGCACAGGCGCGAAGGGCTGTGCACGACCACGGTTCCCGCGCTCGAGGATGCGGGCGGCGGCCATCTCGTGCGCTGTGCCCGCTGGCGTGATGTCGCAGTTCGGGAGATGTCGGCATGAGTTCCACGCCGCTTCTGTCAGTGCGTGAGCTGCGTACGCATTTCAGAATCCGCGGGGCCACGCCCCTGTCGCGCAAGAAGATCGTGCGCGCGGTTGACGGGCTGGATTTCGACGTGCATCGCGGCCGGATCCTGAGTCTCGTGGGGGAAAGCGGATCGGGCAAGACCACCGCGGGGCGCACGCTGCTGCGCTTGATCGAGCCGACCTCGGGGCAGATCACCTTCGACGGCGCCGATTTCCGCGCGCTCGGACCGGCCGCGCTGCGCAGCGCGCGGCGGCGCATGCAGATCATCTTTCAGGACCCCTTCGCGAGCCTCAATCCGCGCATGAGCGTGGGCG
>CAZMBT010000161.1:0-4934 GCA_964564395.1 uncultured Alkalilacustris sp. | reverse complement strand
CGTGGCTGGTGTAGAAATCGACCCGCGACAGCGCCTCGCTGGTGTCGGCATTCACCCCGGCCGCCGTCATGAAATCCAGTGCATCGGTAATGCGCGAGGTCAGCGCGCGATACCGATCCGCCTTGTCGCTTTCGGCAAAGCCCAGCGTCCAGTTATGGACCCGGTGGATATCGGCGAAGCCGCCGGTGGAAAAGGCGCGCAGCAGGTTCAGCGATGCCGCCGCCTGCGTATAGGCCTGCAGCATGCGCTGCGGATCGGGTGTGCGCGCCGCTTCGGTGAAGTCGAACGCGTTGATGATGTCGCCGCGATAGGCGGGCAATTCCTTTCCGTCCACGGTCTCGGTGGGCGATGACCGGGGCTTGGCAAACTGCCCGGCCATGCGCCCGACCTTGATCACCGGCACCTTCGCGCCGAAGGTCAGCACCACGGCCATCTGCAGCATCACCTTGAAGGTGTCGCGCAGGCTGTCGGCGTTGAATTCCGCAAAGCTTTCGGCGCAATCCCCACCCTGCAGCAGAAACGATTCGCCCCGCGCCGCGGCGCCGAGTTCCTGCTTGAGCCGCCGCGCTTCGCCGGCGAAGACCAGCGGCGGATACTGAGCCAGCTGCGCCTCGACCGCTGCCAGGGCCGCGGCATCCGGGTAATCGGGCATCTGCACGCGCGGCTTGTTGCGCCAATCGGATTTCGTCCAGCCCATCTCGCGCCTCATTCCAGCGGGGTGAAAACCCGAACATGTATAGATCAAGGGGCGCACGGGTGCAATTGTGCGGCGCCGCTGCGCGGGGGGCTGCGAAAAACGGCAAACTGTGACCGGTTGTGCTTGAACCCGCACGAAAACCCTGCTTCCGTACCCGAAACAGGCCCTTCGTGACGTGGTAGTTTCGGTGATGCGCAGACCATCCCCCGAAAATGGTGGCGCCGTCCAGCGGCGATACGTGTTCCTGCTGCTGGAGCGGTTTTCCATGCTGTCCTTCGCCGGCGCGCTGGAGCCCTTGCGCATCAGCAACCGGATGATGGGGCGCACCGTCTACACCTGGGCGCTCGCCGGTGAGAACGGCGAGATCGCGACCTGTTCCAACGGCGTGGGGTTCCAGCTCGATATGGGGCTGGACGACATCGACCGCGACGACGTGGTGATGGTCTGCGGCGGCATGGGCGCGCAGGAGGTCACGACGCGGCCGATCATCAACTGGCTGCGCCGCATCGCGCGTCAGGGCGTTGCCATCGGCGGGTTGTGCACCGGCAGCCACGCGCTGGCCAAGGCCGGGCTGCTGGACGGCAAGCGCGCCACGATCCATTGGGAAAACCACGACAGCTTCAGCGAATCCTTCGAGGATGTGCAGCTGACCAAGTCGGTCTTCGTCATCGACGGCAACCGCATGAGCACGGCCGGCGGCACCTCGTCGATCGACCTCATGCTGACCGTGATCGCGAATGATCACGGCGAGGAACTGGCCAACAGCGTCGCCGATCAGCTGATCTATTCCACCATCCGCACCGACCAGGACACGCAAAGACTGTCGATCCCGACCCGAATCGGGGTGCGCCACCCCAAGCTGAGCCGCGTGATCCAGATCATGGAGCAGCACATCGAGGAGCCGATCTCGCCGGCGCAGCTGGCGCGCGATGTCGGCATGTCCACGCGGCAGCTCGAACGCCTGTTCCGTCGTTACCTGAACCGGTCGCCCAAGCGCTACTACATGGAGCTGAGGCTCGCCAAGGCACGCAACCTGTTGATGCAGACCAACATGAGTGTCATCAACGTCGCGTTGGCCTGTGGCTTCGCCAGCCCCTCGCATTTCTCCAAATGCTACCGCGCCCATTACGACACGACACCCTATCGCGAGCGCGGCTCGCACGGGACGCGGCAGGAGCCGGTGTGAGCACGCCCCCCGGGCGGGCAGGCCCGCCCTGCCCGGCGCATTGCACGATCGCCCGGACTCACCCGGCCGACGCCGCCGTTTTCCCGCACCGATTGTGCGGGCACGGAAAATCTTTGCTTCCCTGCGTCATATCCTTAGGATAACCGACGGACATTCGAACCAACACGGGAGACAACCATGAAGAAACTGTTGCTCGCAAGCACCGCAACGGCGCTTATGGCCGGCGCGGCCTCCGCCGAGGAGATCAATATCGGCATCGTTCTGGGCTTTACCGGCCCGATCGAATCCCTGACGCCGCACATGGCCGAGTCCGCCGAGCTGGCGCTTCAGGAAATCAACGACAGCGGCGCCTTCCTCGAAGGTCAGACGCTGGTGCCGGTGCGCGCCGACTCCACCTGCATCGACAACTCCGCCGCCACCGCCGCGACCGAGCGACTGGTCACGGCCGAGGATGTGGTTGCCATCATGGGGCTCGACTGCTCGGGTGTTACGATGGCGGTGCTGCAGAACGTCGCGGTGCCGAACGGCGTGCCGATGATTTCACCCTCGGCGACGTCGCCGGCCTTCTCGGACATCGATGACGACGCGGCGCGCTGGTTCTTCCGCACCTCGCCCTCCGACGCCCGGCAGGGTCAGGTGCTGGCGGAGATCCTGATGGATCGGGGCTATCAGACGATCGCCATCAGCTACACCAACAACGACTACGGTCAGGGGCTGGCCGACAGCCTGGCCGAGAACTTCGAGCAGATCGGCGGCACCGTGACGATCAGCGCCCCGCATGAGGATGGCAAGGGCGACTACTCGGCCGAGGTCGGCGCGCTGGCCGCCGCGGGCGGCGACATCCTCGCGGTGATGGGCTATGCCGACCAGGGCGGCGCGGGCATTATCCAGAACGCCTATGAATCCGGGGCGTTCGAGGTCTTTGCCATGGGTGACGGCATGTTCTCGCGCGGGCTGTTCGATCTGGTGGACAACCGCCTGCAGGACACCATCGGCACCGTTCCGGGCGCCGAGGGCGAAGGCGCGGATCGCTTCATCGAGCTGACGGATGCCGCCGGCGTGATGGGTGAAAGCTCCTTCACCGGCGAATCCTACGACGCCGCGGCGCTGATCGCGCTGGCGGCACAGCGTGCCGGCGAAGCCACCCGCGACGCCATTGCCGACAACATCATGGCCGTGGCCACCGCCCCGGGCGAAGAGATCCTTCCGGGTGAGCTGGCCCGCGGGCTCGAGATTCTCGCCGAAGGCGGGGAGATCCACTACCGCGGCGCCACCGGTGTCGACTTCATCGGCATCGGCGAAGCGGCGGGCGTGTACCGCGAATACATCGTCGAAGACGGCGAGTTCGTGACGGTACAGTTCCGCTGATAACGGCGCGACGCTGACAGGATGGCCCGGGGTGGGATCGCCCCGGGCCTTTCCCAAGCATAATCAAGCCACTGGGGAGGCAAGATGATCCGCGTCGAGAACCTTCACAAGCATTTCGGCGGGTTCCATGCCGTCGATGGCGCGACACTGGAGATCGCCAAGGGCTCGATCACCGGCCTGATCGGGCCGAATGGAGCCGGTAAATCCACCCTTTTCAATGTGATAATGGGCGACCTTCCGCCAACGTCCGGGCATGTCTATCTCGATGGCGAAGACATTACCGGCCTTCCGCCACATGAGTTGTTTCACAAGGGCTTGCTGCGCACCTTTCAGATCGCGCATGAATTTCACACCATGAGCGTGCGCGAGAACCTGATGATGGTGCCGCCGCGGCAATCGGGCGAGAATCTGTGGAGCGCATGGTTTCACCGCCGCGCCGTCGCCGAAGAGGACCGCACCATCGCCCGGCGCGCGGACGAGGTGATGGAGTTCCTCACCATAGACCACCTTGCCGACGAGAAGGCCGGCAACCTGTCGGGCGGGCAGAAGAAGCTGCTCGAACTGGGGCGCACGATGATGACGGATGCGCATATCGTGTTTCTCGACGAGGTCGGCGCGGGCGTGAACCGCACCCTGCTCAAGACCATCGGCGAGGCGATCCAGCGTCTGAACGAGGAGCGCGGCTACACCTTCGTGGTAATCGAGCACGACATGGAGTTCATCGCGCGGCTGTGCGACCCGGTCATCTGCATGGCCGAAGGCAAGGTGCTCGCCGAAGGCACCGTGGACGAGGTCAAGAACAACGAGGACGTCATCGAGGCCTATCTCGGCACCGGGCTGAAGAACAAGGTCGTCACAGAGGAGACCCCCGCATGAGCGCAACCGCGACCGGCGCGCAGCCCGCCGACCGCCCGGCGCGCGACCCCGTCCTGATCGGCGAGAGCATGACCGGCGGGTATGGTGGCGCGGATATCCTGCATTCGTGCACCATCGCCGTCGAAAAGGGACAGGTTGCGGTGATCGTCGGGCCCAACGGGGCGGGCAAGTCCACCGCGATGAAGGCCATCTTCGGCATGCTGCCCCTGCGCGAAGGGTCCGTGCGGCTGGAGGGGCGCGACATCACCGGGCTGACGCCGCAGGCGCGCGTTGCCGAGGGCATGGCCTTCGTGCCGCAGAACCGCAACATCTTCCCGTCGATGACGGTGCGCGAGAACCTCGAGATGGGCGCCTTCCTGCGCCGCGACGACATCAGCGGCACCATGGATCAGGTGTTCGAGCTGTTCCCGGTCCTGCGCGAGAAGCGCGATCAGGCGGCCGGCGAGCTTTCGGGCGGGCAACGCCAGCAGGTCGCGGTCGGGCGCGCGCTGATGACCAAGCCCGCGGTTCTGATGCTCGACGAGCCGACGGCCGGTGTCTCGCCCATCGTCATGGACGAGCTGTTCGACCGCATCATCGAGGTGGCGAAGACCGGGATCTCGATCCTGATGGTCGAACAGAATGCGCGTCAGGCGCTCGGCATCGCCGATATGGGCTATGTCATGGTGCAGGGCCGCAACCGTTTCACCGATACCGGCAAGGCGCTTCTGGCCGATCCGGAAGTCCGCAAATCGTTCCTCGGAGGGTAATCCATGGATCCGCTCAGTGCCCTCGTCGTCCTGACGAATTTCGTGGTCGTTCCGGCGC
>CAZMBT010000160.1:0-4935 GCA_964564395.1 uncultured Alkalilacustris sp. | reverse complement strand
TCCTCGCTGGAATAGAGCCGCTCCACCGTCGGAAACTGGCTGCGGGTGATGCGGTTCAGCGCATCCTGGAACTTCATGTCCTCGGCCTCGCGCACCACCTCCTTGATCGCGGCATAGACCAGCGGCGGCCCCGCCTCGAGGGTCCGGGCCAGATCCCACGCCGTTGCGGACAGCTGCGCGGCGGGCACGACCTCGCGCAGAAGGCCCAGCCGCATCGCCTCCTCGGTGTCGAACCAGCGCCCGGTCAGCAAAAGGTCCATCGCGACGTGATACGGAATCCGCTTGGGCAGCTTGAGCGTGGCGGCATCGGCCAGCGTGCCGGACTGGATCTCGGGCATCGCGAAGCGGGCGTGATCCGCGGCGATCAGCAGATCGCAGGACAGTGCCAGTTCAAGCCCGCCGCCACAGGCGATGCCGTTGATCGCCGCGATGACGGGCTTGTTCATCCGGGGCAGCTCCTGCAGGCCGCCGAAACCACCGACGCCGTAATCGCCATCGACCGCGTCGCCATCGGCGGCTGCCTTCAGATCCCAGCCGGGGCAGAAGAACTTTTCGCCCGCGCCGGTCACGATCGCCACGCGCAGTTCGGGGTCGTCGCGAAAGTCGCGGAACACCTCGCCCATCCTGCGCGAGGTCGCCAGATCGATGGAATTGGCCTTGGGCCGGTCGAGGGTGACTTCGAGGATGCCGCCCTCGCGGCGGGTCTTGACGGGGTCCTGGGTCATGGTGCCTCCATTGTGATCAGCGCATCGGCCGCGACAGCATCGTCGGCGCGCAGCATGAGGGGGTTGATCTCGATTTCAAGGATGTCCGGGCGCGCGGTGAACAGCTCGCACAGCGCTACGGCAAGGCGCGAAAACGCCGCGAGGTCCGGCTTCGGGCGCCCGCGATACCCGTCGAGCAGCGGCCAGAGGCGCAGCCGGCGCAGGGCGCAGGCGATGTCCGGCCCGCTCACCGGCAGCACCAGCGTTACGGTATCGGCCAGCAGCTCGGCCGTGACCCCGCCCGGGCCCAGCGTCAAGGTGGCCCCGTACACCGGGTCGCGGCGCAGCCCGAGCAGCATCTCGGCGTGAACGCCGGTTACCATTTCCTCGGCCAGATAGCCGGTCACCCCGTGCATGCATGCCTGACCGGCCAGCGTATCGAGGTTGAGCCGCACGGCCCCGGCTTCGGATTTGTGCGCCACGCCAAGCCCCTTGAGCGCAAACGGCGGGGCAAGGCCGGCACTTTGCTGCGCCAGCGTCGTCAGATCCGCGGCGCTGACCCCGCGCGGCACGGCGATCCCGGCCGCGGCGAGCAGGGCCTTGCCCTCGGCCTCATCGAGCACCCGGCCCGCACGCGGCGGCTGCGGACGCAGCGGGGCCCAGCCCTGCGGGCCGGGTGGCGTCGCGGCGGCCTCCAGCGCGGCGAGCGCGGTCTCGACCCCGCAAAGCGGGGCAACGCCTTGCTGCATCAGGCGGTCCGCCAGCGGTTCTGGCATGTTCTCGGGCAGCCCGGCGCAGGGGAAGGCCGGCTTGCCCGTCGCCCGCCCCGCCGCGACAATGGCGTCGAGCGCGTGCTCGAAGGAAGCGGGATCGCAGCGATCCGGGCGCGGCGGGTCGATCAGGAACAACCCGGCGTCATGTTCGGCCAGCATGGTGGTGAACACATCCGTGGTGCGCGGCCCGTCCCCCCAGATGAAGGTGTGGTAATCCAGCGGATTGGAAATCGTCACCAAAGGGCCGAGCAGCTCCTGCGCGCGCTGTGCCACCGGCGGCGACGGGGCATCGAACACCAGATCGCGCCGCGCTGCCAGATCCGCAACAAGCCCCGCCTCGCCGCCCGAGCACGAGAGCGACACCAGACGCCGACCATGCAACGGCCCGTGCACATGCAGGATCTTGAGGGTTTCCAGAAGCTCGGCCGGCGTGTCCACCCGTGCCGCGCCGCATTGGCGCAGGAAGGCGGCGGAGGCCGCCGCGTCCCCGGTCAGGGCCGCGGTGTGGCTGATGGCGGCCTGCGCGCCCGCCTCCGACTGCCCGGCCTTCAGCGCGACGATCCCCTTGCCCGCCGCGCGCGCCGCCTGCACCAGCGCCGCGAAGGCAGGCGAGTCATCGATCCCCTCGACATAAAGCCCCAGCGCGCTCACCCGCGGATCGTCCAGCAATGCCGCGCCCAGCGGTGCCAGCCCCGTCTGCGCCGCATTTCCCAGACAGGCAACATATCCGATCGGCAGCCCGCGCGCCTGCATGGTCAGGTTGATCGCGATGTTGGAGCTTTGCGAGATGATCGCCACACCCGAGTCAACGCGCCGCCCGCCATGCTGGTCCGGCCACAGGAGCGCGCCATCGAGATAATTGATCAGCCCGTAGCAGTTCGGCCCCAGCACAGGCATGTCGCCGGCGCGCGCCACCAGCTCGGCCTGCAGATCGCCGTCGCCGGTCTCGGCCCAACCCGAGGCGAAAGCCACAACCCCGCCGGCCCCTTGCCGCGCAAGCTCGCCCACCACATCGAGTGTGGCAAGACGGTTCACACCGACAAAGGTGGCATCCGGCGGCGCCGGAAGCGCGTCGAGCGACGCGAAGGCCGGCTGGCCGGCGATCTCGGCGCGCGTCGGGTGCACCGGCCAGACATCGCCCGAAAAGCCCATGCGCCGGCATTGCTCGATCACATTGGCCGCCCATCCGCCGCCCAGCACCGCGATGGAGCGCGGGCGCAGCAGCCGTGACAGATCACGTGTCATGGTTTGTCCTTGTTCTGCCGACCCCGGAGCCGCCGCACGGCCGGGCCGGCACGCGGGGTCACGCGCCCATCGGGCGCAGCAGTTCGCGGGCGATGATATGGCGCTGGATCTCCGACGTGCCGTCCCAGATCCGCTCGACACGCGCATCGCGCCAGAACCGTTCCAGCGGCAGATCATCCATCAGCCCCATGCCCCCATGCACCTGCAACGCGGCATCCGTGACCCGTGCGAGCATCTCGCTGGCATAGAGCTTGGCGGAGGCGATCTCGCGGTTGGCGGGCAACCCCTGATCCAGCCTCCATGCCGAAGCCAGCGTCATCCAGTCCGCCGCATCGATTTCGGTGATCATGTCGGCGATCTGGAACCCGACGCCCTGGAACTTGCCGATGGGCTGGCCGAACTGCCGGCGCTGCGCGGCGTGGTCGAGCGCCAGATCGAAAGCCCGGCGCGCGCGACCCACGCTCATCGTCGCGACGGTAATGCGCGTCGCATAGAGCCATTCATTCATCACCGCGAAGCCGCCATCGACCTCGCCGAGAACCTGCGCATCCGGCAGCCGGCAATCGTCGAAATCGAGGATCATGTTCTTGTAGCCGCGGTGGCTGACGCTGCGATAGCCCTCACGGATCTCGAAGCCGGGCGTGCCGCGATCCACCAGAAACGCGGTGATCTTCTTCTTCGGCCCGGCATGGGTCTGTTCCTCGCCGGTGGCGATGAAGACGATCACGAAATCGGCGTGATCCGCGCCGCTGATGAAGTGCTTGGTGCCGTTGACGACCCAGTCGCCGCCGTCGCGGCGTGCAAAGCATTTCATCCCGCGCACATCCGATCCGGCGTCGGGTTCGGTCATGGCCAGCGCGTCCATCTTCTCGCCGCGCACGGCGGGCAGCAGATAGCGCTCGCGCTGCTCGGCGTTGCAGGCCATCAGAATGTTCTGGGGCCGTCCGAAGAAATGCGTCAGCGCCATCGACCCGCGGCCCAGCTCGCGCTCGACCAGGGCGAACTCCAGATGCGACAGCCCGGCGCCGCCGACCTCTTCGGGGAAATTGCAGGCGTAAAAGCCCAGATCCAGCGTCTTGCGCATGATCTCCTGCGCCAGTTCGCGCGGCACCTCGCCGGTGCGCTCGACCTCGCCCTCATGCGGGTAGATCTCCTTCTCCACGAAGCTGCGCACGGTGGAGACGATCATCTCCTGCTCGTCGGTCAGTCCGAAATTCATCGGGTTTTCCCTTGTCCCACATGGCGGCCCGCCGCGTCGGGGCGGGCCAGTGTTTCATGCGCCGCCGCCAGCGGCGCCAGTCGGTCGAGGATGCGCGGCGCCGCCGGGCAGGCTTTCCCTGCCCCCATATCCACATGCAGCAGCATCTGCTCGGCGCTGGCCAGCACCTCGCCGTCGCGCAGTATCCGCACGAAAACATGCACCCGCTTGTCGTCATGGGCGAGGATCTGCACCGACCCGGTCAGCGCGTCGCCGGCCTTCGCCTCGCCGGCATGGATCAGATGCGTCTCGGCGCTGTAATAGCTGAACCCGGTCGCCACATAATCCAGGTCGGCGCCGATCAGATTGAGAAACGCATCGACCGTTTCCGACACCGCAAAGAGATAGCGGCTTTCCGTCATGTGACCGTTGTAGTCGATCCAGCCGGGCAGAACCCGCATCTGCGCCAGCTCCAGCGGGGCGGCGGCATCGCCGGACGTGACGGCTGACTGCGCGGGCTCCGAGGGAGCCGCCGCGGCGCGCAACCTGTGATCGTGGTGATTGAGCACCTTGCCCGCCGCGAAGTTCCGGTCCTTGAGCGCGCGCAGGATACCGACCAGATTGTCATCGCGCAGGCGTTCGAGGCCGCGGATCGAATGCGCGCCCGATTGTGCGTCGGACTGCCCGGCGATCAGCTCGACGAGCGCGTCATCATAGTCCGGCACATCCATGAGCCGTGTCCAGGGGGCCTTGAGGCTGGGACCGAACTGATCGAGGAAATGGCGCATCCCCGCTTCGCCGCCGGCGATGCGATAGGTCTCGAACAGCCCCATCTGCGCCCAGCGCAGCCCGAAGCCCAGGCGGATCGCGTCGTCGATTTCCTCGGTCGTGGCGACACCGTCCTTGACCAGCCAGAGCGCCTCGCGCCAGACCGCTTCGAGGAAACGATCCGCGATATGCGCGTCGATCTCCTTGCGCACATGCAGCGGGTGCATGCCCAGCTCCGACAGGGTGG
>CAZMBT010000159.1:0-4937 GCA_964564395.1 uncultured Alkalilacustris sp. | reverse complement strand
CCGTGGCGAAGGATCTCAAGCGGGTGCGCAACGTCAAGCCGCTCTGGTCGAAATACGGCACGCTGACCGCGCTGGGGTTGGGCGGATTCGACATGTGGACGGCCAATCTGATCCGTCTCAATCCGCTTGGCACCATCGGGCACGGCAAGTCCGACGCCGAGGCGACCGGCAAGGCGGCTGACCATGCCCCGATCGACTATCCCAAACCTGACGGGGTGCTGTCGTTCGACCGGCTGTCCAATGTGGCCTATTCCTTCACCAACCACGAGGAATCGCAGCCCGCGCATCTGACGCTGAAGGATTCCAGCGTGCCGATCTCGGTCAACCTGCCGGAATACGCCGAACCGGCGCAGCGTTACTGCCCGGCCGGTGTCTATGAGGTCGTGCAGGAAGAGGGCAAGGAGCCGCGCTTCGTGATCAACTTCCAGAACTGCGTGCATTGCAAGACCTGCGACATCAAGGACCCCAGCCAGAACATTCACTGGGTGACGCCGCAGGGCGGCGACGGGCCGAACTATCCGAACATGTAGCCGCGCCGACGCGAACGTTGCGAAAAGGCAGGCAGCGCTCTAGGCTGACCGGAACTGGTCAGGGAGTTGCATCTTGTCCGCATCGCATCGCCGTCTGTTCCCGTTGTTCGGCGCCGCGGCCGTCGCCATTGTCGGGATGTTCCCGCCGGCGCCGGCGGTGGCGCAGGATCGGTGGGAAGGGGCGTATCTGGCCGCGCAGCATGCCTTCACCAGGAACGATTACATGAACGCCGCGGCGGAATTCGCGCGGCTGCTCGAGCTCGATCCGACCGCGCCGGTGTCGCGCGAACAGGCGGTGGTCGCCAATCTGGCCATCGGCGATTTCGGTGCGGCCATCCTGAACGCCCGTCAGATGCAGATGAAGGGAATGACCGGAGAAGCCGCGCAGCTCGCGCTGTTTCTCGAGCGGATCGCGCGGCAGGATCACAAGCTCGTCGTCGATTTCATCGAGAGCGGGCGCGGTGGCGGACCGTTGGTGGACGGGCTGTCGATGGGCTGGGCGCTGCTCGGGCAAGGCCGGCTCGATGTGGCGCTGCAGGCGTTCGATCATGTGGGCCAGCAGGGCGCGCGGGGGTTGGCGGATTACAACGCGGCGCTGGCGCTTGCGGCGGATGGCCAGTTCGACCGCGCCGAACGCGCCATGGCCGGCGATGGCACCCCGCTGCACTTCACGCGACGCGCCATCATTGCGCATGTTCAGATGCTGTCGCAGCTCGGCCGGCGCGACGATGCGCTTGAGCTGCTGCGCGAGCGGTTCGCCGCGGACGCGCCGGCGGATATCGAGGTGCTGAGGCGGGCATTGAACGCGGGGGCGACGCTGCCCTTCGACATCGTGCGGACCCCGCGCGAGGGTGTCGCTGAGGTGTTCTTCGACGTGGCCGGCGCGCTGGAGGGGGAACTCGCCCAGCAGGACCTGCTGATCTATCTGCGCGCGGCCGAATACCTGCGCCCCGATCATGTCGATGCCACGATTTCCGCGGCACGGCTGCTGTCGTCGCTGGGACAGCATGCGTTGGCCGAACAGAGCTATCAGCGCGTGCCGCAGGGGCACCCGCTCTATCACACCGCCGAGCTGGGCCGCGCCGAGGCGCTTTACGATTCGGGTGCGGTGGAGGCGGCGCTCGATGTTCTGGCGGCGTTGGCTGACAGTCACGATGCGCTTGCCGAGGTTCATGTGACGACCGGAGATCTGCTGCGCCGCGAGGAACGCTTCGGTGAGGCCGCCGAAGCCTATGACCGGGCGCTTGCGCGAATCGCCGAACCGGATCAACGGCACTGGTCCATCTACTACACGCGCGGGATCAGCCATGAGCGCGAAGGCGCGTGGGAGCTTGCGGAGGCGGATTTCCGCAAGGCCCTCGAGCTCCAACCGGATCAGCCGCATGTGCTGAACTATCTCGGCTATTCGCTGGTAGAGCTGGACCGAAACCTCGACGAGGCGCTGGACATGATCGAGCGCGCCGTGACCGCGCGCCCGGATGACGGGTATATCACCGACTCGATGGGGTGGGTGCTGTTCAAGCTGGGCCGCTACGATGAGGCCGTGACCTACATGGAGCGCGCCGCCGAACTGATGCCCAACGATCCCATCGTCAATGACCACCTCGGCGATGTCTATTGGGCCGTCGGGCGGCGGATGGAGGCCCGGTTCCAGTGGCGCCGCGCCCTGTCCTTCGACCCCGAGCCCGAGGAGGCCGAGCGTATCCGCCGCAAGCTCGATGTCGGTCTTGACGCCGTCCTGCGCGAGGAAACGCAGGAACAGCCCAGCTGGCGCGGGGCCAGTAGTGGCGGTTGAGGTCTTCGCGCCGGCGAAGATCAACCTGACGCTGCATGTCACCGGTCGGCGCGCTGATGGCTATCATCTGCTCGACAGCCTTGTGGCCTTCGCCGATGTCGGCGACAGGATCGTCCTGGAACCTGACACCGCGCTGACACTTCAGCTCAGCGGTCCGATGGCGTCCGCGCTACCGGCCGTCGAGGACAACCTGGTGCTGCGCGCCGCGCGCTGGTTTCGCGGCGACTCGGCGCTTGGCGCTGCCATCGCACTGGAGAAGCATCTTCCGGCGGCTGCGGGGCTTGGCGGAGGCTCGGCCGATGCGGCGGCCGTGTTGCGCGGACTCGCACGGCTTTGGGGCATGCGACCGCCGGAGCCCGAACGCACGGTCGAGCTGGGTGCGGATGTGCCGGTCTGCCTGGCCGGGCAGGTCAGCCGGATGCGCGGCATCGGGGATGCGCTGATCGAACTGCCGCCACTGCCGCCGGTCCGGGCGGTTCTGGTCAATCCCGGGGTTGCCGTGCCCACTGGGCAAGTGTTCCGGGCGCTAGGCGGGCGCGACAACCCGCCGATGCCCGAATCGCTGCCCGCAATGGCGCACCCGGAGGCCTTGATCGAGTTTCTGGGGGCGATGCGAAACGATCTGCAGACGCCCGCCATCTCGGCATGCCCGGTCATCGGCGAGGTTCTGGAGGCGCTTGAGCAGCAACCGGGTTGCAAGATTGCGCGCATGTCCGGCTCGGGGGCGAGCTGTTTCGGGCTGTTCCTCGAAGGCGCAGAGGCGGTCGCGGCGGCGCAGGCCCTGACGGCCGCCCGGCCGCAGTGGTGGGTGCGTTCGGCACGGCTGATCGGCGCCCCGCCTGCGGGCTGAGCCGCGTGCTACTTGCGGCGCATGTGCTCGTCGAGGCGCGGCATGATCTCGACGAAATTGCAGGGGCGGTGCCGGTAGTCGAACTGCCAGCGCAGGATTTCGTCCCACGCGTCACGACACGCGCCGGGGCTGCCGGGAAGGGCAAAGAGATAGGTGCCCTTCGCCACGCCCGCGCAGGCGCGTGACTGCACCGCCGAGGTGCCGATCTTGTTCATCGAGACCATGGTGAAGACCGTCGCGAAGGCCTCGATTTCCTTTTCGTAGACGTCGCGATGGGCCTCCACGGTCACGTCCCGTCCGGTCAGCCCGGTGCCGCCCGTCGTCACGATCGCGTCGATCTGCGGATCGGCGCTCCAGCCGCGCAGCCGCGCGGCAATCGTGTCGCGGTCGTCCTTGCAGATCTCGCGGGCTGTCACGCTGTGGCCCGCCTCGGCGATGCGCTCGGCCAGCGTATCGCCCGAGCGGTCATCGTCGCTCTGGCGCGTGTCGGACACCGTCAGCAGCGCAAAGCTCACCGCAATAAAGTCCAGCGTGGTGTCGATGCGGCTCATGGGGCTCCTCGCAGGCGGGCTTGCAGGGTCAGCAGATCGGCCCAGGCGTCGCGCTTGGCCGACGGGGTGCGCAGCAGATAGGACGGGTGGAACATCGGCAGCGCAGGCACACCCAGCACCTCGCTCCAGCGTCCGCGAATGCGGGTGATGCCGTCGCGTCCGAGAAGCGCTCCGCAGGGCGTGTTGCCCATCAGGACCAGAAGTTCCGGCGCGGCGAGCGCGACATGGCGTTCCACGAAGGGCAGCAGCATCGCCGATTCGGCGCGCTCGGGCCGCCGGTTCTGCGGTGGCCGCCAAGGCAGGATATTGGTGATGTAGAGCGCATGATCCGGGTCGGGGGCATCGCGGGCCAGTCCGATGGCGGCGAACATCCGGTCCAGCATCTGCCCGGCACGTCCGACGAAGGGGCGGCCCTCGATATCCTCGTCGCGGCCCGGCGCTTCGCCGATGATCATGATGCGTGCCTCGGGGCGGCCATCCGCGAAGACCGTGCTGCGCGCCCCGCGCTTGAGCTCGCACAGCTCGAACGCGGCGAGCGCGGCGTGCAGCGCGGCGAGGTCGGGCGCTGCGGCGGCGGCCGCCCGTGCCACCGCGACCGGGTCCTGCTGCGCTTCGGAGGTCTCGGCGGGCGGCGTCACCGGCCGGTTGCCGGGGTGCGGCGCTTCGGGCGCGGCATGCGTGGCGGGCCGGACGGATTGCGATGCCGTTTCGGCATGGGCATAGCGATCGATCGGGCGATCCCCGATCGCCTCGTCGACTCCGAGCTCCAGATGCCACTCCAGCAGCGCCCGTGCGGTGTGATGGTCCAGCCCGTCCAGCATGGGTGCAGATTAGGCCCCCGCCGGGGTGGCGTAAACCGCCCTTGTCGTCGCAAGGGGTGGTTCCTATAAGCACCGTGCCAGACGCCGGAGCCGACATGACATTCCTCGCGCGCCATCTCCTGGGCATCGAGCATTTGCGACCCGCCGAGATCCGGGCCCTGCTGGATCTGGCCGAGCGGTATGTCGATTTCAATCGCGGCGCCAGCAAGCACGCGGAAACGCTGGCAGGCATGACACAGATCAACATGTTCTTCGAGGCGTCGACGCGCACGCAGGCCTCGTTCGAGTTGGCGGGCAAGCGTCTGGGCGCCGATGTCATGAACATGGCAATGGCGGCGTCGAGCCTGAAGAAGGGCGAGACCCTGATCGACACCGCGATGACGCTGAACG
>CAZMBT010000158.1:0-4967 GCA_964564395.1 uncultured Alkalilacustris sp. | reverse complement strand
AGCCGGGGCTGGCGCAGGCGACCATCCTGTCGGTGCACAGCAGCCGCCCGATAAGCGACGCGTCGCGCGGCTCGCCGATGCGCAGCGCCAGATCGAAGCCCTCGCGCACCAGATCGCGGGCACTGTCATCGTAGTCGATGCGCAGCTCCAGCTCCGGATGCGCAGCGGCAAAGCGCGCCAGGATGGGGCCCAGATGCAGCGTGCCGAAGCTCATCGGGGCCGAGATCGCCAGTCGGCCGCGCAGCGGCGCGGCGCCGTTCCGGCCCGAGGCCGCGCTCTCGACCGCGTCGCGCAGTTCGGACAGCGCCGGGCGCAGCCGCTCGGCCAGCTGCTGCGCCGCCTCGGTGGGCGCGATCCGCCCGGCGCTGCGCAGGAAAAGCGCCGCACCGAGCGCGTGCTCAAGGTCCGACACGCGCTTGCTGACCACGGATTTGGACAGGTTCAGCCGCGCGGCGGCTGCGGTAACGCTGCCCAGCTCCATCACCGCAAGGAAAGTCTCCATTTCTTCGAAGGTATAACGCATGGGGCGAGGCTAGACGCCCCCGCGGCGTTCGACAATCGCGAACGCGGGGTTGAGGCTGCGGCCCCTGCACGAATGGCCTGCAAGCTGCCATATTGGGCGCAACGAAAGGAGACCGTCATGGATCTGACCGGCATTCACCACCTTACCGCGATCAGCGCCGACGCGCCCGGAAACAACCGCTTCTACACCGGAACGCTGGGGCTGCGGCGGGTCAAGAAGACCGTCAATCAGGACGACACCTCGGCCTACCACCTGTTCTTCGCCGATGGCGCGGGCAGCCCCGGCAGCGATCTGACCTTCTTTGACTGGCCGGTCGGACCCGAGCGCCGCGGCACCCATTCGATCAGCCGCACCGGGCTGCGCGTCGATGAAGCCAGCCTTGACTACTGGGCCGCGCGCCTGCGCGGCGCCGGGCTGACGGTCGGAGATATCGGCTCCACCGACAGCCGCCCCACCCTCGATTTCGAAGACCCGGAGGGCCAGCGCTTCCGCCTCACGGCCGACACGCCGGGAGAGGCCCATCCCTGGGCGCGCAGCCCGGTGCCCGCCGAGCACCAGATCCGCGGCCTGGGCCCGATCACCATCTCGGTGCCCGAGCTGGCCGCCACCGAAGCGCTGCTGACGCGGGTGATGAACATGCGCAAGGCGCGCGACTACCCCAGCCCGGATGGCGTGGGGCAGGTGCATGTCTTCGAGATGGGCGCAGGCGGGCCGTCGGCCGAGCTGCATGTGGCTGTTCAGCCGGGGCTGCCGACCGCGCGGCAGGGGGCCGGGGCGGTGCATCACGTTGCGTTCCGCGTGCCGGACGGGGCGGCGCTGGACGCCTGGACACAGCGCGTGAGCGGCTTTCGCGTGCCCAACTCGGGCGAGGTCGAGCGCTACTACTTCCGCAGCCTGTATTTCCGCGAACCCGGGGGCAACCTGTTCGAGTTGGCCACCGACGGGCCGGGCTTCGACGTGGACGAGCCCTTCGAGACCATGGGCGAGGCGCTGTCGCTGCCGCCCTTCCTCGAACCGCAACGCGCCAGGATCGAGGCCGGGCTCAGACCCATCGACTGAGCCGCCGGCTATTGGTCCTCGCAGCGGGCGGCGCAACGGCATGACGCGACCCGCGGGGCCTGTAGCGGATGCAAACACCGACTGCACAGGAGGGAGATGCCATGACCAAGACGATCCTGGGGCTTTCGGGAAGCCTGCGCCGGGCCTCGTTCAACGCCGGGCTTCTGCGCGCGGCGGCGGAGCTCGCGCCCGAGGGAGTGACCATCGAGATCGGGTCGATCCGCGAGGTGCCGCTTTACGACGGCGATCAGGAGGCGGCCGAAGGCCTGCCGCCGGCGGTCGAGCGATTGCAGGCGCAACTGCGCGACGCGCAAGGCGTGCTGCTCATCACGCCGGAATACAACAACGGCGTCCCCGGCGTGTTCAAGAACGCTATCGACTGGATGTCGCGCGGGCCCGGACTGCAGATGTGGTCCGGCAAGCCCGTTGCCGTGATCGGCGCCTCGCCGGGCGGGTTCGGCACGATGATGGCGCAGGCGCACTGGTTGCCGGTGCTGCGCACGCTCAAGGCTGATTTCTGGGCCGAAGGACGACTGATGGTGTCACGGGCAGGGGATCTGTTCGATAAGGATGGCAACCTGATCGACGCGAACAGCCGCGAGCGTCTGGCCTCATTTGTAGAAGGTTTTTCGCAAGCGCTGTGAGCGCGTCATTGTCCCATGATGCCGCGCTGCGCCACCGGCGCTGAAAGGGACAGTGCAGCTTGGCAAGCCGCACTGTCCCGACCCTCGCTCAACCGCGCGAGAAAAGCCAGTCCCGTGCTGCATCGAGGTCGGCCTCGCCGAGTTCGTGCCCGGCGTCCAATGTGCGCGCATCGAGCGCCGCGCCCGCGTGGCGCAGCGCCGCCGCCAGCGCCGGGGCCCTGCGCGCGAACGGGTCCTGCGCGCCCGAGATCAAGAGCACCGCGGTTTGATCCGGATCCGGCGCGGGCGGATCCTCCAGCACTGCAATCCCACGCAGCAGGATCGCCCGGCGCACCACGCCGGGATGCAGCACCATCACCGCGCCCAGCAGGTTGGCGCCGTTCGAATAGCCCAGAAAGGTCAGCCGCCCGGCATCCAGCCCGTAACCACGCACGGCGCCCACAATGAGCCCGGCGAAAGCCTCGGCCTCGGCGCGGATGTCGGCCTGGTCGTAGGTCACGGCGTCGAAACGGCGAAACCAGCGATTGATCCCTTCTTCAGTGGAGCGCCCGCGCACGCCGATGAGCGTGGCGCGCGGGTTCAGGCGGTGAGCAAAGGGCATCAGATCGGCCTCGTTGCCGCCGGTTCCATGCAGATGCACGATCACCGAGCCATCGGGGTCTTCGGGGCGGTGCAGGCGGTGGATGAAGGGCAGATCGCGCATCGGCATCCTTTCCTCGCCCGGCCGGGCGAATTGCGGCAGCATCACGCGCAGATCATTGGCGCGCGCGGCGTCGTGGGGCGGGACGAGCAGGCGCCGCCCAAGTTCGTCCGGTGGCTCGTCCACACCGAAACCCGGCGCATCGGTGGCGTATTCGATCAGCAGCCCGCCCGGATCGCGCACATAGAGCGACAGGAAATAGCGCCGGTCATGCACCTTGGTCAGCCCCTCGGCGCGGGCGAGCGCCTTGCGCATGTCCCGCACCGCTTCTGCATCCGCAGCGCGAAACGCCACATGGTCGATCATGCCGGTACCGGGGATGGCGGGCACATAGCCTGCCGCATCGCGCAGATCGACCGCATCGGTGCTTGAGACCATCCGCCGTAGCGCGCCTTCGCGTGCGGATTCCCGATAGCCGAAGCGTGACAGGAAACCGGCGCTGGCCTCGGCCGCGTCGCTCAGCAGGGTGACGGCGCGCAGCCGGGTGGGGGCGATGGGGTCGGGCAGCGGCGCGGCGGCGGGCAGATCTGCGCCCACCAGCTTGACGATGATCCCGTCAGGGTCCTTCAGCCGCAGGACCGGCTCGCCGAATTCGTGCACCGGCCCCTGCACCGGCACCTGCGCCGCCAGCGCACGGGCCAGCCAGTCGCCGATGCTGGCGGGCGGCACGGCGAAGGCGATCTCCGAGGGCTGGCCATGCCCGGTGCGCCCGCGTGCGCCGGCTTCCCACACCAGAAAGCTGACGATGCTGCCGGGGCTGCCGGCGGCGTCGCCGTAAAAGAGGTGCAATTGCTCGCCATCGGCAAATCCGGCGCTCTGCTTGACGAGCCGCAACCCCAGAAATCCCGCGTAGAAATCCACATTGGCCTGAACCCGCGCGGTGATCGCGGTAACATGGTGAAGGCCGTCTTGCATGCCTGCCGCTCCTGCTTGAGCGCGCCAGACGACGCGCGGTGGTGATTGTCTGCTGTGGCGAGATGGGGATCGCGCCACAGGCCCCCAACCGCCCACGCGCCGAAACCGGTGTTCGGCGGCGGCGAACAGGTTGTGCTTGTCGGCTGCGCCCGACCGATCCTACCCTGTACGCAGCGAAAAGGAGAGCCCCGATGAGCTGGAACCCCACCCTCGACCCCGGCTGCCCGGACGATATCGGCATCGACGCGATCGAGACGCTGATCGTGCCCCGCGCGCGCGATCTCGGCGGCTTCGAGGTGCGCCGCGCACTGCCCGCGCCCAAGCGGCAGATGGTGGGGCCGTTCATCTTCTTCGATCAGGCCGGCCCCGCCGAGTTCCTGACCGGCAAGGGCGTGGATGTGCGCCCGCATCCCCATATCGGGCTGGGCACGGTGACCTATCTCTATCGCGGGGCGTTTCATCACCGCGACAGCACCGGCGCCGATCAGATCATCGAGCCCGGGGCGCTGAACTGGATGATCGCCGGGCGCGGCGTGACGCATTCCGAGCGCACCCCCGAGGCGGCGCGGGCCGGGCCGTCCAGCCTGTTCGGCATCCAGACCTGGATCGCGCTGCCCGAAGCGCGTGAGGACGACGCGCCGGTCTTCGAGCACCACGGCAAGGGCGCGCTGCCCGAAATACTCGATACCGGCGTTGCCGCGCGCCTCATCCTCGGCACGGCTTATGGCGCGACTGCGCCGGCAACGCTGCATTCCGAGACCTTCTATCTGGATGTCGCGCTGGAACCGGGCGCGCGCTTTCCCCTGCCCGACGATCACGAGGATCGCGGGCTCTACATCACTGAAGGCTCGGTCCGCATTGCCGGGCAGGATTTCGAGGCCGGACGGATGATGGTGTTCCGCCCCGGCGACCGGATCACCGTGCAGGCGGGGGCGCAGGGCGCGCGGCTGATGGCGCTGGGCGGCGCCACCATGGGTGGGCCGCGCTATATCTGGTGGAATTTCGTCGCCTCGTCGCGCGAGCGCATCGAGGCCGCCAAGGCCGAATGGCGCGCCGAGCGCTGGGGCGAAGGGCGGTTCGACCTGCCGCCCGAGGACCGCGACGAACACATTCCGCTGCCCTGAGG
>CAZMBT010000157.1:0-5128 GCA_964564395.1 uncultured Alkalilacustris sp. | reverse complement strand
CTCGAATCCGGGGCCATGGCGATGATGTCGGGGGTCTCGCCGAAGCCCTCGGGGACCTCCTCGGTGATCTCGAAGGTCTCGGGGTCGATCAGCACCACATTGTCCGACACCCGGTTGACCAGCCACATCTCGCTGCCGTCCGGAACCGCCCAGATGCCATGCGCGTCGGTGCCGCGGCTGTCGCCCTGATGCACGATCTCGAGCGTTTCCATGTTCAGCGCGTAATAGACCCCTGTCTCGGGCCCGCCGCCGGTGAGGAACATGTGGCTGCGATCCACCGTGGGCGCGGTGCCGCAATTGACCTGAAGTTCCTCGGGACCCCAGAGCGCGACCAGCTCGAAGCTGCGCGTGTCAGCCACGACCAACCCGCCATCGGCGAGCCCCGGCCCCAGCGTGACGAAGGCCAGATCGCCATCGGCGGAGTATTCGTGGCAGATCGCGGCGACATCGTTGAAGCGCGCCTCGTTTTCCTGAAACAGCGGGTCGTCGGCGATCACCAGCTCGCGCCCGATCTCGAAACCGCCGGCGCCGTCGATGGTGATTTCGACGATCTTGCCGTCGCGATACTCATCGGCATCGCCGATCACCGCGGCGATCACCGCGCTGTCATCGGGCAGCACCGTGGCGGCATGGGTGCGCGGGCCGGTATCGAAGATCTCGACGATCTCGCGCGTTTCGGCATCGATCACGGTGATGTCGTGTGACCCCGTCGAGGCGATGAAGGCGTAGGCGCCGTCCGAGGTGAAATCGATCATGTGCGGCACGCGCACCCCGGCTTCGCCCAGATCGACGGTCGCGATCTCGGCAAGATCGGTGTCGAAGATGTGCAGCATATGGGTGCCCTGATCGAGCGCCCAGATCTCGTGGTCCTGTGCCGCAGCCGCAGTCGCGGCCACGGCCGCGCCCAGTGTGGCCGCGCCGATTGCGGCAAGGCGGGGTCCGGTCGTGGTCATCGCATCCTCCTCGATTTGCGCCGGATAGCGGCGCGGGTGGCCTCGGTGAAGGTACCGGGCAGGGTAAGTGTGACGCGCCGCGTGGCAAGCCGCCCCGCGCGCTGATCAACAGCCCCGGCGCGAGACAGCGTCCCGCCGTGACGGTGCGGACGGAAATGCCGCCTTCATGGCGGGTCCAGTGCTGCTGTGACGTACCGTCCCCGGAGGATTCCGCGGAACCGTGTTTTTATTGAGGATGTCATGAAACCAATCCGCGTGTCGCAGATACGCTGCTGCCGGACGGAACCACATCTGCACCCGAGAGCGCCCAACCGGCGGGTGCGGGAGGTCGCGCCCGAACCTCGGAGGGCGCAGTGCAAGACCAGATCTGCGCGATGGGCTTGAACGCCTGAATGCCAGCGCCTTTGCTGCCGCCTTGCATGCCAGCTTTTCCGGCCGTCTCTCAGGCGTCCCCGGATGCAAGGACCTCGTGACAAAGCCGCGCGAAAGCCTCTGCCATCGGTGCCGGGGGGAATGCCCCTGACCGGACCAGCGCGACATGGCTCGGCGGCAGCGCGGCATCCAGCTTCAACGTGACCACGCGCCCACCGTCATAGGTGGTGTCGTAGGGCAGATCCGTCGCCAGCAACCCCACGCCCAGCCCGTTGCCGACCATGGCGCGCAGCATCTCGATGGAAGCGGTTTCCGCCGCGATACGCGGCACCGCGCCCGCCATCTGGAACAGGGATATGAAATAGCCCCGGCTGTGCGGAAGGTCGATCACGATAACCGGGTCAGAGGCAAGGTCACGCAGCGAAACGGTATCCCGGTGCGCAAGCCGGTGGTCGATGGGAACCAGCGCATGCGGCGGATTTGCAAGTAGCCGCGTCACCGCAAGGTCGGATGGCAGCCCGACATCGTAAACCAGTGCAAGGTCGATCCTTCCGGCGCGCAATCCCCGCGCCAGGGTTTCGAGATCTCCCTCGACCAGCCGGATCGACGCGTCCGGGCGGTGCTCGCGGAACGCCCGCATCAGACGCGGCGCATAGCGCGGCCCGAGGGTCGAGAACACACCCAGGGTGACCTCCGCCGCGATCGTTGCGTTCGAAGAAAACGCTGCGCGCCCCCGGGCCACGAGACCGGCCAGCTCTTCGAGCTTGTGATTGCCGAAAGGCGTTGGCCTGAGCCCCTTGCCCGGCTGACGCAGAAACAGGGGCGCGCCGAAATGCGCTTCGATCTGGGCGATCGCCTGCGAGACCGAGGGCTGGGACACATGCAGCGTCCGCGCCGCACCTGCCGTGCTCCCGGTTTCCGCCGCAGCAAGCAGGTATTCGATCTGCCGGAACGTGACGGGTATTGGCTTCATTGATACCATATAGAATAATTCCGTGTTTCTGGCTATAGCCCTGCGCGCCCTATGGTCGCATGACGTCAACAACGAAAGGGCGTGCCATGCAGCAGGGACAACCACTCGACGGGGTGAAGGTTCTCGATTTCACACGGGTTCTCGCAGGGCCCTACGCCACCGCCTTGATGGCCGATCTGGGGGCAGAGGTGATCAAGGTCGAGCCCCCTTCGGGCGATGATTATCGCCATATCGGTCCCTTCCGGGACGGCGAGAGCGCCATGTTTCAGACCGTCAATCGCGGCAAGCGCTCCATTGTGCTGGACCTGCGAGATCCTGACGACCGCAGGCTGGCCGCACAGCTGGCAGAAGAGGCTGACGTCCTGGTCGAGAACTTCCGCCCCGGCGTCATGGAGAAGTTCGGGCTGGGCGCCGCCCGATTGCAGTCCGCAAATCCACGGCTCGTCTATGCCGCGATATCGGGTTTCGGGCAGACCGGTCCGAACGCGGCCAAGCCGGCTTATGATATCGTGATCCAGGCGATGAGCGGGCTGATGGCCCAGACCGGCGCCGAGGACGGCCCGCCGACAATGGTGGGCGAAGCGATCGCGGATGTGGCGGGCGGTCTGTTCGCCGCCTGGGGGGTCATGGTCGCGCTGTTCGAGCGGAGCCGCACCGGGCGGGGACGCATCGTCGATCTCGCGCTGTTCGACGCGCTGATCTCGATGATGCCCACTGCTGGGGCGCGCGTACTGGTCTGCGACGACGACCCCACGCGCACCGGCAACCGCCATGCCCTGTCGGCCCCTTTCGGCGTCTACCCGGCCGGAACCGGGCATTTTGCGGTCGCGGTGCTGAACGACAAGCTCTTTGCCGCGTTCTGTGCCGCGATAGGACGGCCGGAACTCGTTGGCGATCCGCGTTTCGCCACTGATGAGCTTCGGCGCCGGAACGAACCCGCGCTCGGGCAGGCGATCATGGGCTGGGCGCATGAGCTGTCGGCCGAAGCGGCGGTCGAGGTGCTCTCGGGTGCCGGCGTTCCGGCCGCGGTTCTGGCGACAACACGGCAGGCATGGCAGTCGCAACAGGTCCGCGAAAGGGGGTTGGCCACGGAGGTTTCCCGTGACGGGCTGGGCGCGATGCGCCTTCCCGAGCAGCCCGTGCATTTTTCGGGCGTTCGCCGTGGCGGCGGAGGGCCCGCGCCGTCCCTCGATCAGGACGGGGCCGCGATTCGTGCACGGTTTTCCCGGGGGCGGCCATGACTGACTGGAACGAGGACGAAGGCGCCATACTGGAGCAGGTTTCGCGATTCGCCGATGAGGTCCTGGCGCCGCAAGCCGCCCGGATCGACGAGGAAGCCCGGTTCGCGACCTGTCACCTGCCTGCGATGACCGAGTTGGGCATGATGGGGTTGAACCTGCCGGTCGAGGCGGGCGGTATCGGATTGTCGGGACCGGCGCTCTATCGCGCCGTGGAACTGATCGCCGGGGCCTGCGGGTCGACGGCATCGATGTTGACCGCGCATTTTCTGGCGACTGACGCGGTTCTGATCGGGGCGGATGCCGAGATGCGCGCGCGGATCCTGCCAAGGGCGGCGTCGGGGGCGTTGGGAGCCTTTGCGCTGACCGAGCCGCATGCCGGGTCGAACCCGGCCGACATGCGCTGCACGGCGCGGCGCGACGGTGATGTCTATCATCTGCGCGGCTCGAAATGCTTCATCTCCAACGCGGCGGCGGCAGACTTCATTGTCGTCTTTGCCAAGACCGATCCCGAGGCCGGGGCGCGGGGGATCTCGGCCTTTCTGGTCGAGCCGGCAACCACCGAGGGGATCACCATCACCCCGGCCGAGAGGACGATGGGCCTGCGCGGGGGGCATGTGTTCGGTATCAGCCTCGATTGCGTGATCCCGGCCTCCGCCCGGATCGGTGCCGACGGGACGGGTTTTCGCACGGCGATGAAAACCCTTGATAACGGCCGCATCGAGGTGGCCGCGCAGGCCACCGGGATCGCCTCGGCGGCGCTCGATGCCGCCATTGCCTATGCCAGGGAACGCAGGGTCGGCGGCACCCCGATCGCGCAGTTTCAGGGCCTGCAGTGGATGCTCGCGGACAGCGCGAATGACCTGGCGGCGGCCCGCGCGCTGGGCTACGCGGCCGCCCGGTTGCGCGGGTCCGGCGCGCGCTATTCCAGCGAGAGCGCCCATGCCAAGCTCTTCGCATCCGAAGCGGCCTGGCGAATCGCCGACCGCGCCCTGCAGATCCATGGCGGTTACGGGTATTGTCGCGACTTTCCGCTGGAGCGCCATCTGCGGGATCTTCGGATTTTCCGCATCTATGAGGGCAGCTCGGAAATCCAGCGCACGATCATTGCCCGCGGGCTGCTGGGGTGAGCGCGGTCAACATCGCGACGCGATGATGGGCTCGCCCATGTCCGGAAACCGGCGCGCCGCCATCGGGGCGCCGGTCAGACTCGCACCTTCAGGCCGGGGCCGGTGACCGCGATTCTCATCGTCTGAAACGGGGCTCTGACGCCTGTCCGGCATCGCCGTGCGATGACCCTGCCAGAGTGCGCGCGGGGCCAGGCATGGTGACCGATTTGTCCTTCTGGCATTGTTATTGTATACGACCGTGACGTCAGAGCGGTAGTTTGTATCCAAATCGCTGCCAAAGATCGAACCGACAGGAGGACAACACCATGAATCGGACCATCACTCACATGCTCGCCACCACCGCCCTCGCCGCGAGCGCGTCGCTGGGCCTCGCCGCCGCGGCGGCGGCCGATTATCCCGAGCGGCCGATCGAGATGATCGTGCCCTGGGGCAGCGGCGGCGGCAGCGACGTGCTGATGCGCA
>CAZMBT010000156.1:0-5143 GCA_964564395.1 uncultured Alkalilacustris sp. | reverse complement strand
GCGTCGGATGCCGGGCTGGTGCCGATGTTCCTGCCCGATTACCAGAGCGTCGAGGACGACGCGGTGCGCCGCCATTTCACCGGCATCTGGGGTTCGGGCGACTTCGCCGCAGAAAAGGGCCTGACGGTGACCGAGATCCTCGACGCGGTGCATGCGGACCGGATCCGGGGCATGTATATCCTGGGCGAGAACCCGGCCATGTCCGACCCCGATGTGGAGCACGCGCGCGAGGCGCTGGCGAAGCTCGAACATCTGGTGGTGCAGGACATCTTCCTGACCGAGACGGCGAATTTCGCCGATGTGATCCTCCCCGCGGCGGCCTTCTACGAGAAATCCGGCACCGTGACCAACACCAACCGCCAGGTGCAGATGGGCCGTCCCGCCGTAGCCCCGCCCGGCGAGGCACGCGAGGACTGGGCCATCACCGTGGAACTGGCGCGGCGGCTGGGGCTGGAGTGGGAATTTGCCCATCCGCGTGAGGTCTTCGCCGAGATGAAGCAGGGCATGGCCAGTCTCGACAACATCACATGGGAGCGGCTGGAGCGCGAGGGCGCGGTCACCTACCCCAGCCTCTCGCCCGAGGATCCGGGCCAGAGCATCGTCTTTGCCGATGCCTTCCCGCGCGCGGGCGGGCGGGCGCGCTTCACGCCGGCCTCGATCATCCCTCCCGACGAGGTGCCCGACAGCGACTATCCTATGGTGCTGATCACGGGGCGGCAGCTCGAGCACTGGCACACGGGATCGATGACGCGCCGCGCGACGGTCCTCGACGCGGTGGAACCCGAGGCGAGTTGTTCGCTGCACCCGGCGACGCTGCGCCAGATGGGCGCGCAGCCCGGCGACCATGTCCGGCTGATCACGCGGCGCGGCGAGATCACGCTGATGGCGCGGGCCGACCGCGCGGTGGCGCCGGACATGGTGTTCGTCCCCTTCGCCTTTGTCGAGGCGGCGGCCAATGTGCTGACCAACCCCGCGCTCGACCCTTACGGCAAGATCCCCGAATTCAAGTTCGCGGCCGTGCGGGTGGAAAAAGCCCCGGCGTCGGTTCCGGCACAGTAGCGGCCGGTGTCACGGTCGCGGTGCGGCGGCGCGGCGCAGCCGGTCATTGATGGCCTGACCCAGCCCCGTTTCGGGGATCGGCGCGACAGCGATGCCTGCTCCGGCAGCTGCGCGCGCATCTGCGGCGCGCAGCACATGGAACAGATTCGCAGCGGCTTCGGTCAGATCTCCGGCCGGCGACAGGTTGAACGCGCCGTCACCGCCGCAGGCGCCGAAACCGATCAGGATCTCGTCGTCGGCGGCGTCGCGCGCATCGAGCCGCAACCGCGCCGCAGGCGCGTAATGGGACGCGAGCTGCCCGGGCGCCATCGGCACCGCGACCGCCGCGTCCTGCATCGGCAGCGGGATGCCCAGGCAGCGCTCGATCGCCTCACGCGCAACGCCGCCCGGGCGCAGCAGCATCGGCCCTGCTTCAGTGATCCCCACAATGGTGGATTCGACCCCGACCGCGCAGGGACCGCCATCCAGCACCGCCGCGATCCGCCCATCCAACCCGTCCAGAACATGCGCGGCGCGGGTGGGGCTGACGCGGCCCGAGGGGTTGGCCGATGGCGCCGCGAGCGCGCCGCCATGCACGCGCAGCAACGCCTGCGCGACCGCCCCCGCCGGCACGCGCAGCGCGATCGTCGGCAGCCCGGCCGTCACCAGCGGCGCGATCGGCGCATCCGCGCGCAGCGGCACGACCAGCGTAAGCGGGCCGGGCCAGAACGCGGCGGCAAGCTGTTCGGCCTGCGCGCCCAGATGCCCGATCCGCCGCGCCGCGGCGGTATCCGCGACATGCGCGATCAGCGGATTGAAACGCGGTCTGCCCTTGGCCTCGAAGATGCGTGCGACCGCCACGTCGTTGGCGGCATCGGCGCCGAGGCCATAGACCGTCTCGGTCGGAAAGGCGACCAGCTCCCCGGCGCGCAGAAGTGCCGCAGCGCGCGCGAGTCCGGCGTCATCGGGGGTCAGGCGTTCGGTTGTGGGCATCGTGACGCTGCGTTTCGGGTTGATGGTGGCCGGTCTTGGGTTAGTGTCGCGCGCAAACGGCCATACGCGCTGTACCGGCGATTGCCAAGCTGCCATCAGGGAGGACCCGATGCCGTATCATGCCCCGACCCGCGATTTCCGCTTCCTGTTCGAACATGTCATCGACTATGCGCAGGTCACCGGAACCGACCGCTTCGCCGAGGCGACACCGGATGTCACCGATGCCATCCTCACCGAGGCGGGGCGGCTGTGCGAGGAGGTGCTGGCCCCGCTGCAGCGCGCGGGCGATGAGCATCCCGCAAGGCTGGAGAACGGGGTGGTGCGCACCTCGCCCGGTTTTGCCGAGGCCTATCGCGCCATCGCCGATGGTGGTTGGGTCAGCACTTCGGCCGACCCGGCGAATGGCGGCATGGGGCTGCCGCACACCCTGACCACCGCGGTCAACGACATGATGAGCGGGGCCTGCCTGTCGATACAGCTCAACCCGCTGATGACGCAGGGGCAGATCGAGGCGCTGGAGCGCCACGCCCCCGAGGAGATCAAGGCGCTCTACCTGCCCAAGCTGATATCGGGCGAATGGTGCGGGACCATGAACCTGACCGAGCCGCAGGCGGGCAGCGATGTCGGCGCGCTGCGCAGCCGCGCCGTGCCCAATGGTGACGGCACCTATGCCGTTACGGGGCAGAAGATCTACATCTCCTGGGGCGACAACGATTTTACCGAAAATGTGTGCCACCTGGTCCTGGCCCGGCTGCCGGATGCGCCGGCGGGAACCAAGGGCATCAGCCTGTTTCTGGTGCCCAAGCGCCTGCCCGACGCCGAGGGGCGGCCCGGCGCGGCCAATGATCTGCGCGTGGTCTCGCTGGAGCACAAGATGGGGCTGCACGGGTCACCGACCTGCGTGATGCAGTATGACGGCGCCACCGGCTGGCTGATCGGCGAGGAGAACGCCGGCATGGCCGCGATGTTCACCATGATGAACAATGCGCGGCTGGGCGTCGGTGTGCAGGGTATCGGCGTCGCCGAAGCGGCGTTTCAGCACGCCCTCGCCTATGCGTGCGACCGCAAGCAGGGCCGGTCGCCGGTTCCCGACGGCGATGGCAGCATTCTGGACCATGCCGATGTGCGCCGGATGCTGGGCACGATGCGCGCCGAGACCTTTGCCGCGCGCGCCATCGCGCTGGCCAACGCCGCCGCGATCGACATGTCGCATGCGACCGGCGGCGCGGACTGGGCGGCGCGCGCCGCGCTGCTCACGCCGATCACCAAGGCGCATGGCACCGATATCGGGATCGAGGTGGCGTCGATGGGGGTGCAGGTGCATGGCGGCATGGGCTATATCGAGGAAACCGGCGCGGCGCAGTACCTGCGCGATGTCCGTGTCACCGCGATCTACGAGGGCACCAACGGGATTCAGGCCATGGATCTGGTGGGGCGCAAGATGGCGGATGGCGGCGAGGCCGCATTCCGCATGATCGAGGAGATCCAGACCAGCGCCGAGCGTGCCCGCGCCGGCTTGCCGCAGCTCGCCGATGAGGTCTGGACCGCCGCCGAGACGTTGCGCGAGGCAACGGAATGGCTGGTCGGTCAGGAGCCCAATGACCGCTTCGCGGGGGCGATTGCGTATCTGCGCGCCTTCGCGCGGGTGCTGGGCGGGCATTACCATCTGCGCGCGGCGCATGCCGAAGGCGCAGCCGGCCCGCGCGGGGCCCTCGCCACGCTGTTCATCCGTCGCATCCTGCCCGAGCACGCCGCGCTCCTGTCGGCGGCGCGCAGCGGGTCGGCGGATCTCTACGCGCTTTCGGCCGAGACACTGGCCGCATGATGGACGGCATGCTCGGCGCGATCCGCCACCCCTGGGACACCCCGCCGGCCGAAGGCGCGGCGCTGGAGATCGCGCCGGGGGTGCTGTGGCTGCGGCTGCCGCTGCCCTCGGCGCTCAATCACGTGAACTGCTACGCGCTCGATGAGGGCACGCACTGGACCATCGTTGATACCGGCATGGCCAGCCGTCGGTCGCGCACGATCTGGCAGGCGCTGCTCGACGGGCCGCTTGCGGGCAAGCCGGTCGGCCGGGTGGTGGTCACGCATCACCACCCCGACCACATGGGGCTGGCCGGCTGGTTCCAGACCGAGCATGGCGCCGAGCTGTGGACCACCCGCACCGCCTGGCTCTTCGCGCGCATGCTCACCCTCGACGAGCAGGACGCCCCGCGCCCCGAATCGCTGGATTTCTGGCGCGCGGCCGGGATGGACGCCGCGCGCCTGGCGCAGCGCGCGGCCGAGCGGCCCTTCAACTTCGCCGATGTGGTCGCGCCGATGCCGCTGGGGTTCAAGCGCATCCGGCATGGGGATGTGCTGCGCATGGCGGGACGGGACTGGGTCATGCATGAAGGTGCCGGACACGCCCCCGAGCACGCGACCTTCTGGAGCGCGGATTGCAACCTGGTCCTGGGGGGCGATCAGCTTCTGCCCGGCATCTCGCCCAATCTGGGTGTCTATGCCACCGAGCCGGACGCCGATCCGGTCAGCGACTGGATCGAGGCCTGCACACGCCTGGCCAATGAGGCGCGCGAGGACCATCTGGTCCTGCCCGGACACAAGCTGCCCTTTACCGGCTTGCCGTTGCGTCTGCGCCAGAAGATCGACAATCACCATGGCGCGCTGGAGCGGTTGCTTGCCCATCTGCAGACGCCGCGCACCGCCGTCGAATGCTTCGCCCCGCTGTTCAAGCGACGCATCGATGACGGCACTTACGGGCTGGCGCTGGTCGAGGCGGTGGCCCACCTGAACCATCTGCATCAGCGCGGGCTGGTCGCATGCACCCGGCGCGATGACGGCGCCTGGCTGTGGCGGCGTATCGACGATCAGTGAAAATCGCGGCTGGGAAAGAGCTTGCGCGCCTGATCGCGCGGATGACGTGCGCGCGGGCCGGGCGCAGGGCGTGAAACAGCACCGGAATCGGGCGCCGGGACGGGGCGGCGGACCTCGTCGCCGCGCCCCTCGGTGGGATCGACCCGCGTGCCGGCCTGGCCGAGCGTGGCGAGGCGGTCGGACAGGTCGGTGATCGCATCGGCGATCAGGTGGATCACCGCCCCCTCGCGCTGCAGCC
>CAZMBT010000155.1:0-5236 GCA_964564395.1 uncultured Alkalilacustris sp. | reverse complement strand
CAGCCCCGCGATCGGCTCGTCGGCCATCAGAAGCGGTGCCTCCTGCGCCAATGCCCGCGCGATCAGTACCCGCGCCTGTTCGCCGCCGGAAAGCTGCGTGGCGCTGCGTGTCCGGAATGCGGTGAGTTCCATGCGTGTCAGCGCCGCGTCAATGGCGCGGTCATCGGCGATACGCCCGCCCGCGCGCCGGTGCGGTGTACGCCCCAGCCGCACCAGCGTCTCCACGCTGACCGGCCAGGCGATTTCACGCATCTGCGGCAGCCAGGCGGCATGACGCGCGCGCGCATCCGGGGGCAGGGCGGCGAGGCTGCTGTGGCCGCGATGCGCCAGCAAGCCCAGCGCCCCGCGCAACAGTGTGGTCTTGCCGGCGCCATTGGGCCCGATCAGCCCCACGATCTCACCGGGCGCGACATGCAGGCTGACATCATCCACCACCGGGCAGGATTGGCGGGTCACGGTCAGGTTGTGCAGTGTCAGCGCCATGTCACAACCCTTCGCGCCGGGTGCGCCAGATCAGATGCAGAAAGAACGGCGCACCGACCAGCGCCGTGAGCACGCCCAGCTTGAGATCGCGATCGGGCGCGATCAGCCGCACGGCGATGTCGGCGGCCAGCACCATCGCCGCCCCGCCCAGCGCCGAGGCCAGCAGCAGCCGCGAGGGCTGCGCGCCCACCACAGGGCGCAGCAGATGCGGCACCACCAGCCCGACAAAGCCGACCGCCCCGGCCACCGCCGTCGCCGCCCCGACCGCCGCCGCCACCGCCAGCACCAGCACCAGCCTGAGCCGCGCGAGGCGAATGCCCAGCGCCTCGGCCGCGTCCTCGCCCAGGGTCAGCGCATCCAGCCCGCGCCCCAGCGTGGCGATCATGCCAAGCCCGATCAGCACGAAGGGCGCGGCCAGCCAGACATGGGTGAAGGACCGGTCGCTCAGCGAGCCCATCATCCAGAACATGATCTCCGTTGCGGCGAAGGGGTTGGGCGACAGATTCAGCACCAGCGCCGTCAGCGCGCCCGCGAAGGCCGAGATCGCGATCCCCGCGAGGATCAGCGTGAAGGCGCCGCCGCGCGGCCCCGCCAGTCCCAGCAGCAGCAGCACCGCCACCACCGCCCCGGCCAGCCCCATCAGCGGCAGCGCCAGCGCGAAGGCCGCAGCGAGTCCGGACTGAATGGCGATCACGGCGCCGAGCGCGGCGGCGCCCGACACCCCGATCAGCCCCGGCTCGGCGAGCGGGTTGCGCAGATAGCCCTGCAGCGCCGCCCCCGAGACCCCCAGCGCGGCCCCCACGAGAACCGCGAGCAGGGCGCGCGGCAAGCGGATTTCGCGCATCACCAGCGTGGCCGCCGCGCCCTCGCCACGGATGAGCGCAGCCCAGGTCTCGCGCAGGCCGAGCCCGGCAGGTCCGACCGACAGCGACACGGCCGCCAGCATCGCCGTCATCAGCGTCAGCGCGCCTAGCGTGACGGCGTGGCGGCGGGTCACGGTGCATCCTCGCCGGCGCTGATGGCTGCGTCGCGCGCGGCGCGCAGCCGGTCAACGGCGCGCAGCACATGCGGCGTGCCGCAGACCCAGTCGGCGTCACTGATCGCGCTACGCCGGTGCCGCTCCGCGAACGCCGTCAGCGCGGGATGGGTCAGCACCTCCTCGGAGCGGGCGGCGCCGGGGTAGGGCGCGCCGGTAACAACCAGGTCGGGCGACAGCATGATGAGCTGTTCCAGCGGCAGCGTGCCCCCGGCGCGCAGCCCGGCCTCGGTGGCAACATTGCGCAACCCCGCCGCCTGCAGGATCCGCCCGGCAAGCGTGCGGTCGCCGGCGCTGTAGCTGTTGGCATAGTAGAGCGCCGCGCGCGGGGATCGCGCGAGGTCGTCGCGCAGCGCGGCCAGATCGTCCTCGAAACGCTCAGCCGCCGCCGCGCCCGCCTCCGGACGGCCGAGGGCGGCGCCGACGCGGCGCAGGTTCTGCGCCACGTCGTCGAAGCCGCGCGCCGGGGCGAATTCCTCGACGCGGATACCCAGCCGGCGCAGCAGATCGACAGTGTGGCGGGTGGTGTAGCTGCCGGCCAGCACCAGATCGGGCCGCATGAGGTAGACCTCCTCGGCCTGGCCCGAGGTCACGCGGTAATCCTGCGCAGCCTCGGCCATGGCCGAGCTGCGCGGATCGCGTGCCAATCTCGACACGGCATGCAACTGATCGGGCGCGGCCAGCAGCATCGCCAGCTGATCGGTGCAGACATTGAGCGAGACCACCCGTTCCGGCGCCGGGTGCTCCGCGATCGGTTCCGCGGCCGGCTCAGCAGGTTGCGCCGCCGCCATCGCGCCGGCGCAGAATGCGCCGATCATCGCCGCCGCCGCGCGGCGCAATGCCCTGCGCGTGCCGGTCATCTGCCGGAGCGTGGCGGGCAATGGCGCGCGCGGTTGCATGGTTCAGAACCGGCTCGACAGGCCGACGAAGACCGACCGGTCGGGCGTGCCGAAACCCGCGACCGACTGGTACTGTTCGTCGAAGATGTTGTCGATGCGCAGCGTTGCCTCGATGTTGTCGCTGATGTCATAGCCGAAGCGCGCATTGGCCACCGTGTAGTCCGACATGGATTGCGCGGGAAAACCGTCATCCGGCCGGTCGGCGACATGCTGGATGCTCAGCCCCGCGGTCAGCCGGTCGGTCACCGCGGCATCCAGGTTGAGCGTGAGATCGTGCCGGGGCACCTGCCCCAACCGGTCGCCATCCGCCGCGCGCGCGCTGGTGTAGGTATAGGCCGCGCCCAGCGTGACGCGCCCGCCGATCGGCACTTCGCCCATGAGTTCGGCGCCGCGCCGCCGCGACTTGCCCGGCACATTCTCCAGCGATGTGAAGCTGGCATTGGTCTGCACCAGATTGCGGATCTGCAGATCGAACAGCGTGGCGCCGATGCGCGCGCCGCCTGCGAATTCCTGCTCGGCGCCCAGCTCGAAGCTGCGGCTCGTTTCGGGTTCCAGGTCGGGGTTGCCGCTGAAACTGCCGTAGACGCCGAAACGCTCGTCCAGCGACGGCGGCCGGAATCCGGTCGCGGCAACGCCGCGCAGGGTCAGCGACGGCGTGGCCTGCCACGCCACGGCCAGCCGGCCGGTCAGTTCGGAGCCGAAATCGGAATTGTCGTCGAAGCGTGCCGTCGCGCTGACATCCAGATCCTCGCCCGGCGCCCAGAGCGCCTGCGCAAAGACCCCGGCAAAGCGCGTGCTGCGGCTGCCGCCGGAGAGGTTGTCGTACCGCGCGCGCTCGCGCTCGAGGTCGGCACCGTAGACCATGGTGAAGTCCGGGCCGATTTCCGTCGTGCCCTGATAACCGAGGCCCAGCCGCGTGCCGCGGAAACGGTTGATGTCGCGCCCGCCGGTCATGGTGTTTTCCTCGTCATTGATGCGGCGTATGCGGTAGGCGGTCGCCTCGAGCTGATGCGTGCTGCGCCCGGCTTCCCACTCGGCGAAGACGCGCGCACCGCCTTCGCGCCGGTCCTGTACATTGTCGAGGTCGGTCAGCCGGGAGGTGAAAGTCGCCGGGTCGAAAACGAAGCCGTCATACTCGACCTCGCTTTCCTGCACGAAGGCGGCGGCCCCCAGGGTCAGCCGGTCCGAAACGGCGTATCGGGTGTTGAAGCCGATGCGGGTGCTCTCGAAGCCGTCGGCCTCGGTATTGCCGTCATTCTCGTCGGCGGCGGAAAACCCGTCGCTGCGGATATGCGACAGCGACAGCGTGGCCTCGCCGCGGGCATCGCGCTGCGACAACGTGTATTCGCCGCGCAGCGTGCCGAAGCTGCCCCCCTCGATGCGCGCGGTCTGCGAGATACCGTCGCGTTGCGGGCGGCGCGACGAGATGTCCACGACGCCGCCCACCGCAGAGCCGCCATAGAGCGCCGACTGCGACCCGCGCAGCACCTCGACCCGTCCGATGCCGGCGGTGGTCAGTGGCCCGAAATCCGTGCCGGTCTGCACGAGCGACGGATCGTCAATGCGAATGCCGTCGAAATAGACCGCGATATAGCGCCGGTCGGCCCCGCGAATGCGCAGGTTGCTGGCCGCGCCGACGGGCCCTTGCCGCGATGTGCTCACTCCCGGAAGGCGCGCCAGATGATCGGAAAGCTGAACATCGCCATCCTTGTCCAGCTCATCCTCGGTCAGGATGCCGACGCTGGTGCCGGTGCGGTCGCGCGGTGTCGGAGCGAGATTGGCGGAAACCGTGATCTCGTCGAGAACGAAGGCACCGGGCGCGCTGTCCTGTGCACTGTCCTGCGCGGTGGCGGGTGCCAGCATGAAAAGCGAAGCCCCGGCAATGGTGGCGGTGGTTGTCAACAGGTGATGACGGGTCATTGTATGCCCCTCCTTGAGCGCGTTGGGCGCCGTTTTCGTGTTGGTCTGGCGGAGGGGGAGACCCGCTCCGCAGACGGCGAAGTCGCGTCACCGCTGCGGATCGTCCGCTTCCATGGCGCGCCCCGCGCCCGGAAAGGGTGATCATCCCGGCAGGTCTCCTGGCTCGCGGGTCGTGGCGGTGGCCTCGCCTTCCCGGACGGCTGCGTCCAGTGGCATGTCAAGGCACCGCTCGCCGCACACAGTTGCGGGGGCAGCTCCGGCATTGGCGCGCACGCCGCACCGGATTCCCTATTCTCCGCCGGTGATACGACGGAACCGAGATGCCTTTGGGTAATGCGGTGGCGCGGCGCGGGTCAAGCGAAAACCGCTCTGCGCCCGGCGCCGGGTCGCGTCGCGTCAGTCCAGATAGGACATCGGGTCCACGCTTTCGAATCCGCGACGGATCTCGAAATGCAGGAACGGGGTATCAGCCTCGCGCACCACCGCGATGACCTCGCCGCGCGCGACGCTGTCGCCGCGTTCGACCGCGACATCCGCGACATTGGCATAGACGCTGAGCAGGTCGTCCGGATGGCGCAGGATCATGATCGGTACCTCGTCGGTGTCGCGCGTGATCGCCGCGACGGTGCCCGCGGCGCTGGCGCGCACCGGCGTTCCGGCTTCGGCGGCGATGCCGATGCCTTCGTTGCGGCCGGGGGCGAAATCACGGATGATGCGGCCCGAAACCGGCATGACAAATCCGGCTTCGGACACCCGGGGCTCCGGCTCCGGTTCCGGCTCCGGTTCGGGGTCCGGTTGCGGTTGTGGCGCGGGTTCGGGGGCGGGCGCGCCCGGCGGGGGGTGGGGGGGGGGGGGGGGCGCGGGGGCGCGGGGCCGGGCGGGGGGGGGGGGGGGGGCG
>CAZMBT010000154.1:0-5266 GCA_964564395.1 uncultured Alkalilacustris sp. | reverse complement strand
GAAAGCTGATCCGGGTGGGAAAGTTCGCCTTGATGGTGCCGGTGATGACATCGACTGAGGGACGCTGCGTCGCCATGATCAGGTGGAGGCCGGAGGCGCGCGCCATCTGCGCCAGCCGCTGAATGCAGGCCTCGATCTCCTTGCCCGCGACCATCATCAGGTCGGCCATCTCGTCCACGATCACCACGATATAGGGCATGGTCTCGGGGGCGAACTCCTCCGTCTCGAACACGGGATCGCCGGTTTCGTCGTCGAAGCCCGTCTGCACGGTGCGCTTGAACATCTCGCCCTTCGCCTGGGCCTCGCGCACGCGGCCGTTGAAGCCCTCGATGTTGCGCACCCCCATCTTGGACATCTTGCGGTAGCGCTCCTCCATCTCGGCGACGACCCATTTCAGCGCCACGACGGCCTTCTTGGGGTCGGTGACGACCGGCGAGAGCAGATGCGGGATGCCGTCATAGACAGACAGCTCCAGCATCTTCGGGTCGATCATGATGAGGCGGCATTCCTCAGGCGTGAGCTTGTAGAGCAGGCTCAGGATCATCGTGTTGATCGCGACGGACTTGCCCGACCCGGTGGTGCCCGCGATCAGCAGATGCGGCATCTTGGCCAGGTTGGCGACGATGGGGTCGCCATCGATGCCCTTGCCCAGCGCCAGCGGCAGCGTCAGCCGCGAATCGCCGAAATCCCGCGCGGCGAGGTTCTCGCGCAGCACGACCTTCTCGCGGCTGGCATTGGGCAGTTCGATACCGATGACGGACCGCCCCGGCACCGTCGAGACCCGCGCCGACAGCGCCGACATCGACCGCGCGATGTCATCGGCCAGCCCGATCACCCGCGAGGCCTTGAGGCCCGGCGCGGGCTCCAGTTCGTACATCGTGACCACGGGGCCGGGGCGCACCTGAACGATGTCGCCCTTGACGCCGTAATCGTCCAGAACGGTTTCGAGCATGCGCGCATTCTGCTCCAGCGCGTCTTCCGACAGGTAGTGGCGCTCGATCTCGGCGGGGTTCGTCAGCAGCGAGAGCGGCGGCAGCTCGTACTGCGGGGCTTCGTGGTCGAAGTTCAGCGCGGGCTGCGCTTCGGCGGATGCGCGTGCCGATTGCGTTGCGGTGCGGCGTGCCGGGGGCTGCACCACGCGCCCCGCAGGCGCCGCCGAGGGTCTGGGGGGCGTCGCGGCGGGGGGGGCGGCTGTGGGGGGCGCTTCGGCCTCGACCGGATCGAACAGCGACAATCCCTCCTGCGCCGCGGGGGTATCGGCGGCGGTGCGCGACGCCGTCAGCGGCGGCTCTGCGGGCGGGGTGTTGTCCCGGCGCACGGGCGGTTCGGCGCGGTTTATGCGCAAGACCGCGCCGCGCCGCGTGCGGGCCTTTATGGCATCGTTGATGCGTGCGCGGATGCGGTCATCACCCGGCGGGGGACAGTCGGCCGCGGCCTCCGACAGTGCGGGCTCGACAAGCTCGTCCTCGATCTCGGGCGGGTCGGGCCGACGCACCAGTGCGGCCAGAAATCCCGGACGGCGGGTCTGCGTCGCCGGTTCCGGCTCCGGCTCCGGCGGCGCGGCGGGCGCCGACGCGCGCGATGGTGCGGAGACGGGCGCGGCGCGGCGTGGGGCAGTCTCGGCCGGTCGCGCGGCTTCGGGGGCGGCGTCGCGCCGTGCCGCGCGGCGCTCGGCGTGGCGGGCACGAGCGGAGGTGGCGACCCGTGCGGTGCCATTCAGCGCGCGGCTCAGTGCCGTCAGGACCGCGGCATAGGCCACGACCAGCCCGACCAGCAGATAGCGGCCCAGCGCGCGCAGTTCACCACGCTCGAACCCCAGCACGAACAGCCCCAGCGCGGCCACCCCCAGCCCGAGCAGCCCGGACAGCACCTTGAGCGCGAGCGGAGTCTGCACGGGCGCCACGTTGAGCAGCGCGCCCAGTATGGTGTCGCCGAAAAGCCCGCCCAACCCGAAGGAGTGATCCCACCCCGCGCCGGGCACCAGCGTCGCGGCATAAATCGCCGCGAGTGCGACGGCGATCGGTGCGAAGATCAGCCGCGCCAGCACCCGATCGACGCCGCGATGCAGCACACAGCGCACCCCCCAGCCGAGCAGCAGCACCACGAGCGCCCAGCCGCCATGTCCCACGAGGATGAACAGCGCCGCCGCGACCGACGCGCCCACGCGCCCGAGGGCGTTCTGTGCCGCCTCGTCCGTTGCGGCCATCCAGCCCGGATCTTCCGGAGTGTAGGACCCCATCATCAGCGCCATCGCCACGCCCAGCCCGATCAGCACCAGACCCGCCAGCTCGCGGCCGCGCCGCTCGATCATGGCGCGCATGTGGCTGTCCAGAAGGGGGTCACGATCGCGTACCTGATAGGATGCCATCAGCCGTTCTCCTTGTCGTAGAGACAGTCGCGAAGCCGCGTCAGCCCGTCCTCGATCTCGTCCGGGGGGGCGACCAGCGCGGCGCGGACATGCCGCGCGCCGGGGGTATGCCCGTCCACATCGCGGCTCAGATAGCTGCCGGGCAGAACGCGCACGCCGGTCTCGCGCCACAGTTTCAGGGCCGCCTGCTCGTCTTTCTCGACCGGAAGCCACAGGAAGAAACCGGCCTGTGGCGGGGTGTATCCCGGCACATCCGCGAGGATGCTGTCGGCGAGCGCGAATTTGCGGGCATAGAGTGCGCGGTTCTGCGTCACGTGGTCTTCGTCATCCCAGACCCGTGCCGACACCGCCTGGACCGGCGGCGGAAGGGGGGCGCCGCCGTAATTGCGCAACTCGCGAATGCGCCCGATGCAGGCCGCGCCGCCGGCCACGAAGCCCGACCGCAAGCCGGGCAGGTTGGACCGCTTCGACAGGGACTGAAAGCTCAGTGCGCGCTCCGGATCGGCGCCGGTGGCGGCGGCAACCTCCAGAACGCCGGGCGGCGGCGAGTCGCGGTAGATCTCGCTGTAGCATTCATCGGCGAAAACGCGGAAATCGTGCTTTTCGGCCAGCGCCAGTAGTGCGGCCCAGTAGTCGCGCGAGGCCACCGCGCCCTGCGGATTGGCGGGGGAACACAGGTAGACCACCGCCACCCGGTCCAGCAGATCGGGCGACAGCGCCGTGAAATCGGGCAGATTGCCGGTTTCGTCGGTCGCCGGCAGATAGACCGGCTCGGCCCCAGCCGCCAGCGCCGCCACGGCATAGACCTGATAGAAGGGGTTGGGCATCAGCACCACCGGCCGGCCACCGCCCTTGCGTTCGGGGCAGAGCGCCAGACAGGCATTGAACAGCCCTTCGCGCGTTCCGTTCAGCGCCATCAGGCGCTCGGGGCCGAGGCTGACGCCATAGCGGCGCTGTACCCAGCCGGCGATGGCGCTCAGCAGCTCCGGCGTTCCCTCGTTGGCCGGATAGCCCGACAGCCCGCCGAGATGCGCCATGAGCGTTTCGCCGACGAAATCGGGGAAGGCGTGCTTGGGCTCGCCGATGCTCATCGCGATCGGCGTCGCGCCGGGCGCGTGCGCGTCCAGAAGGGCGCGCAGCCGTGGGAATGCGTAATCCGGCAGGTTCGATAACCGCTCGGGAAATGCCATGGACTGCCTCTTTGTCGGGATCGTGATCGCCCCGTTTGAACGCCATCCTATCCCGCGCGTCAACGCGGGTCCAGAAAATCGCAGCCGCTGCCGAAGGTTACAGTCGGAGGCTGTGTCATTTTAGCCCCGCTATGCGCGTTGCGCCGGGGGTGGGTCTTACGTCAGCGCAGCCTGCGCCGCCATGCCCAGCCGCAGCAGACGTGCCTCCGTCATCGGGGCCGACATCAGCGCGATTCCCGCCGACGGGGTGCCCGTGGGCAGCGTCAGCGCGCACAGCCCCAGCAGGTTGGCAATGCGTGTGTTGCGCAGTGTAAGCAGGTTCTCGGTGACGTAGTAGTCATGCTCGTCCATCAGCCGCGCGGCATCGGGGGGCATGTTCGGTGCGGTCGGGACAACCAACGCATCGTAGCCATGCGTTTCCGCGAGGTACTGATCGCGCAGCAGTTCCAGCTTGCGCCAGGCTGCAACATAGTCGGGGGCCGAGAATTCGGCGCCACTGCGGAACCGCTCGAGTATGGGGCGGAACATGGCGTCGGGTCGAGCCTCGATGACGTCGCGCCAAAGCCCGTAGGCTTCGCCGGTGAACACCGCCCCCGACAGCGGCATCGCCGCCGCCATCGGCGGCACCGGTGCGCGCGTGATGTGCGCCCCTGCGGACGCAAGGCGGTCGAGCGCGGCCTCGAAGGCCGCGCGCGGCGTGTCCCTGATGTCGTCGAAAACGACGGATTCGGGCACCAGGAGCCGGGCGCCTCGCAACGTGCTCCCGGCCAGGTCGGGCGGGCGCCCGCCCTCCAGCGCAGCCAGCATGAGCGCGGCATCCTCGACGCTGCGGGTCAGGGGGCCGACGGTGTCGAAATGCCGCGCCAGCGGAACCGCTCCGTCGATGGACAGCCGTCCGGCGGTTGTCTTGAGGCCGATCAGGTCATTCCACGCCGCCGGGATGCGCACCGAGCCGCCGGTGTCGCTGCCGACGGCCGCTGCGGCCAGACCCGCCGCGACCGACACGGCGGCGCCCGAGGAGCTGCCGCCCGGTGCGGCGGCGCGGTCATTGATGTTGGGCGGCGTCGCCGTGACCGGGTTCAGCCCCAGCCCGGAAAACGCCAGCTCGGACATGTGCGTCTTGCCCAGGCAGACCAGCCCGGCCGCGGTGGCATGCCTCAGCACGCGCGCATCGCGTTCGGGCACGCGTCCATGCAGCAGCGCCGACCCGGCTTCGGTCGCGATGCCGGCGGTATCGAACAGATCCTTCCAGGACACCGGAACCCCGTCCAGCGGCCCGTGCCGCAGCCCCTGCCGCGCCCGCTGCCGTGCAGCGCGGGCTTCGGCCAGCGCGCGCTGCGGCGTCGTTCGGGCATAAATCCGCATCGCATCGGGATGCGCCGCGATCGCATCGAGAAATGCCTGTGTCAGCTCCACGGGGTCGATCCGCCCCGCCTCGATCGCGCGGCCCTGCTCGGCCGCGCTGCGGTTCAGCCATGTCTCGACGGTCATTGCGCAGCCTCCCTGTTCGTACCGTGCCGCAGGCAGATGACGCGATCGGCGCCGGGGCTGCAAGGGCTGTGTGCCGGTCGCGCCGCGCGCCCTTACCCGAGCCGCAGCCCCACCGGCAGATCGAGGCCGCGCAGCAGCTCCTCGGCGGTCATCGGGCGGCGCCCCTCGCGCTGGGCCTCGGTGATCTGCAACGCCCCGGACCCGCAGGCCACGGTCA
>CAZMBT010000153.1:0-5277 GCA_964564395.1 uncultured Alkalilacustris sp. | reverse complement strand
GCGAGGTGAATATCCGCGAGGTCATCATGTTCCCGATGACCCAGCGCGCCGAGGACCTGCTGCTCGGCGCGCCCACAGAGCCCACGAACACGCAGCTGCGCGAACTGGGCCTGCGCGTGCTGCCGCAGGATACGTAAGGCGCGGCTGTGCCGTCACGCGGGCGGCGGGCGGCATCACCGCCGCTCGGGACGCGATTGCGGCACGGAGGATTGCGACGCCCCGGCGCGCCGACCGGCGGCGCCGGGCTTGCGGCGCTGCCCGCGCGCCCACGGCATGGCGGGGTGCGGGCGGTCGCTCTCGCGGCGGATGGACTCGATCCAGCGGGATTTGCTCATGGTGGTTCGCCTTGTCTGCGCAATGAAGATCACGCACCAGCATGGCGCGCAATGCGGCGGCGCAGTGGCAGGGGCGGGAAATTTTCGCGCAATCGGGCGATGGGGCGGTCAGCCGGTCACAGCCGGATCGCCGACAGCAGCCGCCCGTAATCGGCTTCGCCGCGATGCGCGGCGCGGCGGCAGGAATAGAACAGCGACGCGTCGGAATAGGTGCAATGCCGGGTCCATTCGGCATGCCCCACACCCGCCGCGCGCAGACGGCGCAGCCCGTAGCCGGGCAGGTCGAAATGCGCGTGGCCATCCCGCCCGCCGGAGAAGTACCGCGCGCTGTCGGGATCCTCGGTCATGAAGGCGGCGAAGAAATCGGGCCCCACCTCATAGGCCGGCTGGCTGATCGTGGGGCCGATCACCGCATTGATACCTGCGCGCTTGGCGCCCAGCGCCTCCATCGCCGCGACCGTGGCTTCCAGGATGCCGGCCAGTGTTCCGCGCCAACCGGCATGCACCGCGCCGATGACGCCGTTCTGCGCATCCGCCATCAGCACGGGCTGACAATCCGCGGTCAGCACCGCCAGCCCGAGGCCGGGCTGCGCGGTGACCATTGCATCGGCGCGCGGCGGCGCTTCGGGGGGCGCATCCAGCGTCACCACTTCGGCGGAATGCACCTGATTGAGCGAGATCAGATCCTCGCGCGCCAGCGCCAGGGCGGCGGCGGCGCGGGCGCGGTTAATGGCCACCACCTGCCTTTGATCGGACGATCCGGCGCCGCAGTTCAGCCCCGCGAAGATCCCTGACGATGCGCCGCCCTTGCGGGTGAAGAAACCGTGGCGCAATGGCGCGAGGCGGTCGGCGGTCAGGATTTCCAACGTCATGGGTCAAAACCGGGTGGCAGCGGGGCGCCGGGCGCATGGAGCGCCACGGCCTTGAACAGGGTTCCCATTTCCGCTGGATGGGTCAACCGGCGATGTGCGGCGACATGCGACTCCAGCGCCGCACCGGTCAGTCGTCGTGCCAATGCCTGGGCGCGTGCTGTAATCCCCAGCCGCTCCAGAAGGAGACCCTGCGCGACCGGCTCGGAGACTCCGACACCACGCGCGGCCTCGCGCAGCGCGCCGAAATCGACATGCGCCGTCAGATCGGCGCGGCCCGGTTCGGCCAGCGGATCGACGGGCGCATGACCGCGCACGGCCTGAAACGTATCGCCCCGGGACCGGGCGTCGCCGTAATCGATGATCACCGCTGCCCCGCCATGCGCGGCGATCCGCCCGGCGAGCACCTGCATCACGGCATCGGCAGCCGGGCGCAACTCGACGATGTCACCCTCGGCGGTATCGGCCAGTTGCGGGGCCAGCGCCGCCACCGGGGCGGGCGCGCTCCAGGCGAAGGCCAGCGTCCCGTCATCGCGCAGGGTCACCACGCGCTCATGCCAGCCGACGCCGGCGGCACCGCGCCGAAACTGGCGAATCGGCAGCGCGTCGAAGAATTCGTTGGCGATCAGAAAAAGCGGCAGATCGGGCAACGCCCCGACCTCGGCATGCCACTGAACCTGCCGCGAGCCCAATGTCTCGGCCTGACACGCGCGCAAGGCGGGGGATGCCTCGACGAGATGCAGCTGCGCGGCCTCGACAAAGCCCGGCACTGCGCCCGCCGCGCGCAGGATATCAGCCATCAATGTGCCCCGGCCCGGCCCCAGCTCGGCCAGCGCAAAGGGCTGCGGCCGGCCCTGATCGAGCCAGCTCTGCGCAAGGCACAGCCCGAGGATTTCGCCAAAGGTCTGGCTGATTTCGGGGGCGGTCGTGAAATCGCCGCCCGCGCCCAGCGGATCGCCTGACACATAGTAGCCGTGCCGGGGATGAAACAGGCATTCGGCCATGTAATCCGCGAGGATGAGCGGCCCGGTCTTGGCTATGCGGCGCGCCAGCAGATCGCCGAGCGGCGTCATCAAGCACCGCTCCGGCGCCGATGCCAGGCCAGCCAGGCCATCCAGAGGCCCAGGGCAATCATCGGCAGTGACAACAGCTGCCCCATCGTCAACCCCATCTCGCCGAAACGCAGCACATGACCCAGCGGATTATCCGGGGTTATGAATTGCGCATCCGCGACGCGGTAGATCTCGACGAAGGCGCGGGCGGCACCGTATCCGGCGAGGAATACCCCCGTGACGAGACCGGGCAAGGCAAGCCCGCCACGATACACGATCCACAGCAGCACAAGCCCGAGCGCCAACCCCTCAAGCCCGGCCTCGTAAAGCTGGGTGGGGTGGCGCGCGCAGGGCCCGACCCAGTCCCAGGGACAGTGCTGCGCCGCCTCGCCCGGAAACACCACGCCCCACGGCATTTGCGTCGGCCGGCCCCACAGTTCGGCGTTTATGAAATTGGCCACCCGCCCCAGAAACAGCCCGACGGGCACCGCCACGGCCAGCGCATCCAGCATCGATAGCACCGGGATGCCGTTGCGGCGGCAGAACAGCCAGGCCGCGCCCGCCACGCCGAGCATACCGCCATGAAAGGACATGCCGCCCTCCCATATCCGCAGGATCTGCCCAGGATAGCTGAGGTAATAGCCCGGCTGATAGAACAGCACGAATCCCAGACGCCCGCCCAGGATCACCCCGATGATGATCCATGTGAGCAGGGCTTCGACCTGCCCCGGCGCCATCGGCGCGCTGCGTCCCGGCCATAGCACCGCGCGCCGCATCAGCGCGACCACGATCCACCATCCCAACAGGAGCCCCGCGATATAAGCGAGCGCATACCAGCGCAGGGCAAACTGGAAATTTCCGAATTCGATCGTGAACAGCTCGGGCGAGATGTCGGGAAACGGGATTGCAAGCGGCATGGCCCCTCCTTTGTGCGACCAACTGCCCGTGCCGGTGCGATGAAGTCAACCTTGTGATTTCGGGCCACGGGCGACATAACGGCGCAAAGGCCATGGAGACCCCGATGCAAAGCCGCAACAGATTCCTGGATGACATGGCAAGGCTCATGACGAGCGCGATGGGCGTCGCGCAGGGCGCGCGCAGCGAGGCCGAGACCGCCTTCAAGAGCATGATGGAGCGCTGGCTTGCGGATCACGACTTCGTTACCCGCGAGGAGTTCGACGCGGTGCAGGCGATGGCGCGCAAGGCCCGGGAAGAGAATGCGCGACTCGAGCAGCGCGTCGCGCGCCTGGAGGCGCGGCTGGAAGAAATGGCCGCGCAGGATGGCGCCACGGACAACGCCGCTTCGCAGGACTGACCCCCGGCATGGCCTGAACAGCCTGCAAGCGGACGCGTGACGGAACGCACGCGCCGCTCCGCCATTCGTGTATTGTTCGTGATCGGCGCGCGGCCCTACGCTCGCGTCGTTGCCGGGCAGCGATGCCGCGGCGGCGCGTCGCAAACCGCAATCGGATACCGCTCATGCCAGGCTCTCTTCCCAGCAATCGTCGCGCATTCCTGCGCAATGTTCTGACCGCGGCCGCTGCCGTTCCTGTCGCGGGTGCAGCCGTGCTGATCGCACGGCAGGCCCGTGGCGCGGATCGGCCGCAAGCGCAGGACGGGCACGCGTTCGACTACGTCAACGACGCGGCGGATGCGGCCGGACATGCCGAGTTCCAGCAAGGCCGCGCCTGCGAGAACTGCGCCTTCTGGACCGGCGCCACCGCCGATGGGCTGGGCGGTTGCGCGCATCCCGAGTTTCAGGATGTGCAGGTAAGCGCCGCGGGTTGGTGCGCCACCTACATTCCCGGAGGCTGAGCCGGCCGCTCCGTTTTCCCTGCACACCGCCCGGCCCTGCCGGCAAGGATTTCTGCGCTGACATCAAGGCAGTGATGGCATTCGCGACATGGCTGCGCTAGCCTGTCACGAAGCAGAATTGGCGTAAGGGCTCCCGCCGGGTGAGCGTGCAGCGATTGGACGAAACGACAGGCACCCCGGCCGAGATCGGGATAACGACGCAAGGCGAGGTGACCCTGATCACCTTGGCGGGCGATATCACGATCGAGGACGTGTCGCGCATGCGCCACCTTCTCGACGCGGTGCCCGCGGACGCCCCCGCGCGTCTGGATCTCGACGGCACCCGGCGCCTCGATACGGCGGGTGCATGGGCAATCTGCGCGCTGAAGAAGCGCCTCGAAGCTGCGGGGCACGGGCTTGAGCTGACCGGCGCCGATGCCGACGCCAACAGCATTCTGCAAAGCGTCGAGGCGGCGCTGCCGGTAGCCGACGACGGCCCGGGCGCCCCCCCCGGCATTGCTGACCGTGTCGAGGCCCTGGGCCGCGCCGTCACCCGTGGCGGGCTCTTCGTGCTCGAGCTGATCGGCTATCTCGGGCTGTTTCTGGCCCGGCTGAGCCGGACGCTGCTGCGGCCACGGCGGTTTCGCATGACTGCGCTGGTGCATCATTGCCAGGAGGTCGGGTTCAAGGCGGTGCCGATCGTGGCGCTGATGGCCTTTCTCATCGGGGTCGTCCTGGCCTTTCAGGGAGCGGCACAGCTGCGCCAGTTCGGCGCCGAGGTCTTCGTGGTCGACCTGATCGCGGTATCCATCCTGCGCGAGCTGGGAATCCTGCTGACCGCGATCATCGTGGCGGGTCGCACCGCCTCGGCCTTCACCGCTGCGATCGGGTCGATGAAGATGCGCGAGGAGATCGACGCGATGCGCACGCTCGGCGTCGATCCGGCGACGGCGCTGTTCGTGCCGCGGATTCTGGCGATGCTGCTGATGCTGCCGATCCTGGGGCTGATCGCGAATGTCGTCGGATTGTTCGGTGGCGCCCTCATGGCCTGGATCGAGCTCGGGATCTCGCCGGCGATGTTTCGCACCCGCCTGATAGAGGGCACGGACATTTCGCATCTTGTCGTCGGCATGGTGAAGGCGCCGGTCTTCGCGCTGATCATCGGCATTGTGGGCTGCCATGCCGGCATGCAGGTCGGCAGCGACGCCGAGTCCCTTGGCCGGATGA
>CAZMBT010000152.1:0-5303 GCA_964564395.1 uncultured Alkalilacustris sp. | reverse complement strand
GGTTGCGTGCCATGAGGCCGCCCAGGTTGCGGACAGGTATCGCTTCAAACAGCGCAGCGACTTATTCACAGTGGGGGCGAACCCACCAGAGAAAGGCAGCCAATATGCGTTTAGGTTTCATCGGGCTTGGCAATGTCGGCGGAAAGCTGGCAGGCAGTCTGCTGCGAAACGGTTTCGACCTGACAGTGTACGACCTCGATACGGGCCTCGTGGACGATTTCGTCGCCCGGGGCGCCGGGGCCGCCGGTGATCCTGCCGATATGATGCGCAGATGCGACAGCGTCATCACCTGTCTGCCCTCGCCGGCAGCGTCCGCGGCCGTGGTGGAGGCCATGCTGCCGGAGATCGACGCAACCAGGACCTGGATGGAGATGTCGACGACCGACGCGACCGAGGTCAAGCGGCTCGCCAGTCTTGTCGCGGCAAGTGGCGGGGCCGCGGCCGAATGCCCGGTCTCGGGCGGTTGCCACCGGGCGGAAACCGCGAACGTCTCCATCTTCGCGGGCTGCGACCGCGCGACGTTCGAACGGATCCTGCCGCTGCTGACAACCCTTGGACGGCGGGTTCTGCATACCGGGGATATCGGGACCGCCTCGGTGCTGAAGGTCATGACCAACTACCTGGCCACCGCCAATCTGTTGACCTGCTGCGAGGCGCTGGTCACGATGAAGGCCGCCGGCATGGATCTGAATACCGCCTATGAGGCGATGAAGATCAGTTCCGGCACATCCTTCGTGCACGAAACCGAAAGCCAGGTGATCCTGAACGGCTCGCGCGATATTTCCTTCACCATGGATCTGGTGAAAAAGGATATCGGCCTGTTTCAGAAGATCGCCGAGGATGCGGGGGTGCCGCTGGAGGTCAGCCCGCTGCTGCTGAGCATCTTCGAGGACGGCATCGCCCGCTATGGCGACCGGGAGCTTTCGCCCAACATCATCCGCCGCCTTGAGGATGCGACGGGCCTGCAGATCCTGGCGCCGGGCTTTCCCGACGAGATGGTTGACGATGAGCCGGAGGAGCCGGGATACGAGGTGATCCCGACCGGCCTGTCGAAACCGCGAATGGCGACGTGACGGCGGGGCCGGGCAGGGCAAACGGCGCGGCCGGGGCACATCCCCACCGCGCGTAGTGCCTGGCGGCGAAATCACGGTGGCGCCGCGCTATTCTGCGGAGGGTCGGTTTTCCTGATCTTCCGGCATGCCGGCCTTGTTCGGCGACCGGATTTTGCACCGCCCATCCAGCTCGGCGCCGATGTCGATGGTCAGGCTTTCGTAGCTGATGTCGGCGTGCACGCGGGCGGTTTCAGTCAGCCGGACGGCGCCGCCCGCGATATCGCCGGAAAACCGTCCCTTGATGGTGATGCTGGCGGCGTGCAGCTCGCCCTCGACCTCTCCGGTTTCCTCGATGACGATGGCCGCGGCCTCGACCCGTCCCTTCACAAGTCCCGGCAGCTCGACGGTGCCGGGGAAATACAACTCGCCCGCGATCCGTGAGCCGGCGCCGAGATGCGAGCGGCCCCCGGACGCCGTGGCCGCACGGTTTTCCTGCGTCATCAGAACCTGTCCCTTTTCAGCTACGCCCCTCGCGCAGAGGGCGCGCCCGGCACCATACAGCAGAAACCGAACCGGCACGAGAGCGGCGGCGAGCGCAGCCGGCGCGTCGCAATGCTTGATCGGGGCCTCAATTCGGGTGATCGTGACGCCTGTTCGGCATTTCCGAGGCGTGTCGGGCAGCCACTTCCGGGGCGGCAGGAACAGGAGGACCGGCATGGCAGACGCCGCGACATTCGCCACCCACGACGTCTACAACCAGCCCGGGGACCTGTCCGGCTATGATGCCTATGGCGGGGATCGCGCGCTCGGTGCGGCGGTGGCCGCTTTCGGGGGTGACTGGGCGGGGGCAAGGCTTGCTCGCGCCGGTGAAATGGTGGGGTCGGCAGAGGTTCAGCACCTCGCCCGGCAGGCCAACAGGGTCCTGCCCGAACTGATGACCCATGACCGCTTCGGGAACCGGATCGATCAGGTGGAGTTCCACCCGGCCTGGCACAGCCTGATGGAAAAGTGCTTTGGCACCGAAGCCCATTCGCTGGCCTGGACCGCAGGCCGACCCGGCGCCCATGTGGCGCGCGCGGCGCTTTCATACCTCTGGAACCAGGGCGAAAACGGCATCTGCTGCCCCATGGGCATGACCTTCGCTTCGGTGGCGGCGCTGCGCCACGCTCCCGAAATCGCCGCCTACTGGGAGCCGCGGATCCTTGCGCCGGAGTATGATCCGCGCCCGCTCCCGGCGGAACACAAGACCGGGATCACCGTGGGAATGGCGATGACCGAAAAGCAGGGCGGCTCCGATCTGCGGCGTACCCAGACCACGGCGCGCCCCGCCGGCAAGGGGCGGGGAACGGGGGGGACCTATCTGCTGACCGGTCACAAATGGTTCTTCTCCGTTCCGCAGTCGGATCTCTTCGTGACGCTCGCCCAGACCGAAACGGGCGTGTCCTGCTTTCTGGCGCGCGGCTGGCTGGAGTCCGGAGTGCGCAACCGGCTTCAACTGCAACGGCTCAAGGACAAATGCGGCAACAGATCCAACGCCTCGTCCGAGGTCGAGTTTCGCGACCTCGAGGCCGTGCTTGTCGGCGAGGAAGGCCGGGGTATCCGTGCGATCATCGAAATGGCGCATCTGACCCGCCTGGATTTTGCCGTCGGTTCGGCCGGGCTGATGCGCCAGGCGCTGAGCCAGGCCATCCACCACACCCGCAACCGCACCGCATTTCAAAAGCGCCTTTCCGATCAGCCGATCATGGCAAGCGTGCTGTCCGATCTGGCGGTCGAGAGCGAGGCGATGATGTGGATGGGCCTGCGCCTGGCCGCCACGCTGGACCGCGAGGACGATGATGCGCATGAGCGGCTGCTCGGCCGCATCGCAACGCCGGTGGCGAAATACTGGGCCTGCAAGCGCGCGCCGACCTTCGTCAGCGAGGCGCTGGAATGTCATGGCGGCAACGGATTCATCGAGAACCACCTTATGGCGCGGCTCTATCGCGAGGCGCCGCTCAACGGCATCTGGGAGGGCACCGGCAACGTCATCTGCCTCGACGTGGTGCGCGCGGTGCAGCGCGAACCGGCGACGGTCGATGCCTTCCTCGCTGAACTGGCACGGGCGCCGGGTGAGCCGGCGCTGGACAGCGTGGCCGCGGAACTGGCGTCACGTCTGCGCCGTCTTCCCTCGGAGGAAGGAATGGCGCGCCATGTGGTGGAACGCATGGCGCATGCCCTGCAGGCGAGCCTGTTGCTGCGCTACGCGCCGGCGCCGGTTGCCGAGCTGTTCATCGCCACACGGCTGCGCCCCGGCTGGTCGGGGCATTACGGTGCCTTCGATCATGACGCCGACAGTGCCGCCATCATCGAGCGCGCACGGGTCGCCTGATCCCGCGCTGCGTCACTCGGCGGCGTCGGTTCCATGGTGGCAGGTTGCCCCGTTGGGGTCTGCGGGCACATCGAGCGTTGGGTTGCGGTCAAAGAAGTTCTCGGGCCGCAGCTTGAAGCCCGCATAGTCCACCGGCATCACCGGCCAGTCCTCGCTGCGCGGGAAATGTGTCAACCCGAAGCTGTGCCATACCACGATGTCCTCGCCGTCCACGCTGCGGTTGTTGGCTGCGTAGGACGGCAGGCCGGCACCGCCCGGATGCTGATTTGGCGTGTAGCCAGCCGGCCACATCTCGTCGCGGCGATACTGCGTGACCCAGAGGCTGCGGGTTGCAAAGCCCGCCCGCGCGGTGATCGAGGCCGCGTCATCGGCCAGCAAGACCGGCAGACCCTCGGGCGCCAGCACGTAGCCGGTGGGCGTGCCCACATGATTGGTCCGCTCGGCGGAGGAAATGCGCCAGAGCCGGCCGACCTCATTGCGAGCCTGCCGCTGCGCCTCGGCCTCGGTGCGCAGGCGTGTCTCGCTGCGCGTGAAGGCATTGCCGACGGGGTTGTCGGGGCCCTTGGGCACCCTTTGCATGTCCAGTTCGTCCACCCGGTTCTTCAACCCGTCCACGGCGAAGTCCAGCCGCGCGGAAAACAGGTGCTGGTGCTGCGGCGCCCCGAGGCGCGGCGCCATTTCCGTCGCCCATTCATAATCGCCCTCGGGCCGGCCAGATGTAAAGACGACCCCCGTTGCCTTGCATTCCAGCTCGATCTTCCCGTCGAGATAGAAATACCAGTAGAAGCCGTAGTCGTAATTGCCCACGGTCACAAAGAACGACACCACCAGCCGCCGCTGCCGCCGCATGTCGGAACGACCGGAAAATATGCAGCTGTGCTTCCACAGCGTGCCGAAATCCTCTTCATGGATGCAGATCGCGTTCCTGATGTGCAGCGGGTTGCAGAAATCGTCGACGACCGTGGCGTCGACATACCGGATCTCGCCCAGGCAGTCGCAACCCAGCACCAGGCTGTTGGCCAGCCGGCCGAATTGATATTCGCCGGCGTCGAAATAATTCTGCCAGTCATGCGTCGGCTGCGGCTCGCCGTATGGGACGACCATTTCCGCAACCGAGGCCCGCTTTAGGATCGAGCGCCGCGTGCCCCGGTCATTGAAGCTGATATCATGCAGCGTCAGCCCTTCGCGCCCGTTGAAGCCCACCCGGATCGACCAGTTTTCCCATTCCAGCACATTGTCGGCCATGGTGAAGGACGGGCCTTCCGGCTGGGTGATGCGCAGCGGCTTCATGCTCTCGCGGGTGGGGCCGGTGATCGCCGGGTCGAGGTAGTCGCCGGATTGTTCGGGCACATGTGTATAGCCGGTATCGACCAGCCGCAGCACCTGCCGTCCGGTCAGGTCGACATGGCACACGATACCGTCGATGGGATGCGCCCACAGCGCGTGAACGGCATCGAGGTCCGGGGCATAGAAGCTCAGCACCCGGATCATCCGGCGCCCGACCTCGTCCTCGTAGCCGAACACCCCCGCCGAGAGCGGCGCGCAGAAGACGTGGTCGAGATTCTCGATGCCGCGCTTCTTCAAGGCCTCGACGTAGCGCGGATCGGCCTTGGCGATGACCTCGGCGGCCTCGTAATCCTCATCCAGCACCGGACCCCAGCCATCCGTGCGCGGGTCGAGCGCGCGGTCATGGATGATCTCGGCGCTGCCCATGTCCACCACCATCTCGCGCGCCGCGTTGGCGGCGACATCGGTGACGAGCACTCCGATCTCGCGCGGCACCGGGTCACCGGGGGTGAAATTCTCCAGCGTCTCGCGGTCGGGTTCGCGCAGCAGCACATAGGAATAGCGGATGTTCTCGCCGCCATGACCCGCGGCGA
>CAZMBT010000151.1:0-5306 GCA_964564395.1 uncultured Alkalilacustris sp. | reverse complement strand
GCGCACCCCCTCGGGCAGCGCCGCCAGCGCGGCGGGCACCACCTGCGACAGGATGTGCGCGCCCTGGCTGCCGCCGATGACCAGCAGACTCATCGGGTAATCGCCGGGCGGGATATAGGCCGCGCCCGCGCGCTCCAGCACCGCGGCGCGCACCGGGTTTCCGGTATGCTCGGCCTGCACGCCGGACGGCAGCGCACAGGGCCAGGTGCCGCAGGCGAAGGCATCCACGCGCCGCGCGAACAGCCTGTTCACCCGCCCCGGCACCCCGTTCTGTTCATGGATCATGCGCGGAATCCGCAGAATCCACGCCGCCAGCAGCGCCGGGATCGTCGGATAGCCGCCAAAACCGATCACCACCGCCGGGCGCGCGCGGCGCAGATGGACCAGCGTGGACAGGACCCCCCCGATGATGCGCAACGGCACCAGAAGCCGCGCCGCGATACCGCCGCGCGCGAAGGTGGCCGAGGACACCCGGCGCACCGCGACCTGCGGCGCGAAGCCGCCGGCATAGCGCGCCCCGCGCGCATCGGTGGACAGGGTGACCTTCCAGCCCTGTGCCAGCAGCGTCTCGGCCAGCGCCTGTGCGGGGAACATGTGCCCGCCCGTGCCCCCGGCCGCGATGAGGATGCGCGGAGCTGCCATCAGCGCCCCCGCCCCGTGAGGATGTCGCCGATCTCGCCCTGCGGGCGCGTGCGGGTGAAGGCCAGCAGCACCCCCAGCGTGATCCCCGTGGCGATAAGCGATGAGCCGCCGTAGGACACCAGCGGCAGGGTCATACCCTTGGTCGGCAACAACCGCACCGCCACGCCCATGTTGATGATCGCCTGCGCCGACACCATGCAGACCAGACCGGTGCCCGCCAGCCGCACGAAGGCGTCGCGCTCGCGCGTCAGCCGCACCAGCGCGCGCAGCGCGATGGTTGCAAACAGTGCGATGATCACCAGCACCAGCACCACGCCGTATTCCTCGGCCGCGACGGCGATGATGAAATCGGTATGCGCGTCGGGCAGCGACCGTTTGACCTGCCCGCCGCCGACTCCGACACCGAACAGCCCGCCCTCCTGGATCGCATTGGTCGCATAGCCGAGCTGCGTGCGCGGGTCGATATCGGGCGACAGGAAGCCGTCGATGCGCCGCGCGAAATGTTCGGAGCTGACATAGGCCGCGACACCGCCCGCCACCGCGAGCCCCACGATCCCGACCAGCAGAAAGATGGGCGCGCCGGCCACGAAGTACATCACCCCCCAGCCGAACATGATCAGCGCGGCCTGCCCGAAATCGGGCTGCACCGCCAGAAGCCCGACCACCGTGAGCAGCACGCCGAGCGAGATCATCCGCCCCGGCGGCGCCTCCGGCCCCTGCGCCGCCGCCATCAGCCAGGCGACCAGCAGGATGAAGGCGGGCTTGAGGAATTCGGACGGCTGCAGGCTGGTAAAGCCGAGCGAGTACCAGCGCACAGCCCCCTTGCCGAAATCCGTTCCCAGAAACGGCAGGAATGCCAGCGCGACGAAGCCCGCGGCAAAGCCCACAATACCGATCCGGCGCAGAAACCGGGGCGACATCATCGAGGTGATCAGCATCACCACCAACGCCACCGCACCGAAGAACGCTTGACGCTCGACATAGTGAAAGGGCGGCAACCCGTTGCGGTTGGCCAGCGGCGGCGTGGAGGCAAGCGCCAGAAGCAGCCCGATCGCGAACAGCGTGAAGACGCAGGACAGGGTCCATCTGTCCACTGTGCGCCACCACCGGGGGAGGATCGCCTCGCCCGCGCGCACCGGCATGGTGCCGTAGACCATCTCCGTCATCGGTTACCGCCTCGACTGCCTCGTTCCCGCCCGTTTGCCGGGTCTGGTGTCAGACTACCGAAAGCACGCCGCCGGGGCCAGAGAAAAGGCGGATCGTCCGCGGCGGCGGCGAAACGGCGCCCGACGGAGCACATGCCGGCTCAGGCGGAAGGCTGCTTGCGGATGGTGTCGCCCGGCTGCAGCACCGGCGACAGCTCCACACGCTCGCCGCCGATCTGGCCGCTCGGGCTCTGGCCGGCGATGATCTGGGCCGCGCGCATGCCGATGTCGCGGCGGCAGGAGTCCATCGTGGCGAGCCGGATTCGAAACCCGTCGAGGATGTCGAGCCCGTTGAACCCCGCCAGACCCAGCGCGTCGGGCACATCGAGCCCGGCATCGAGACAGTGCAGCAGCCCGCCCGCCCCGATCATGTCATTGGCGCAGTAGATGAAATCCAGATCCGGGTGCCGGTCCAGGAGCTGACGGGTCATCGCACGGCCCTTCGCCAGCCCCGAGCCGCCGGAATAGTATTCCGTATCGGCAAGCTCCAGCCCGGCCGCATCGAGGACTTCGCGGAACCCTTCGAGGCGCTTGCGCGCCCGGTGGTCGCCCTGCATGCGCGTGCCCAGAAACCCGATGCGCCGATACCCCGCCGCGACGATGGCCTGCGCCATCTCCCGGCCGGCGCGGCGATGCGAGATGCCGACGACCGAGTCGATCGCCGGGCCGTCCACATCCATGATCTCGACCACCGGGATGCCGGCATTCTCCAGCATCAGCCGCGCGGCGTCGCTGTGTTCCAGCCCGGCGAGGATCACGCCCGACGGGCGCCAGGACAGCATCTCGTAGAGCGCCGCCTCCTCGCGCGCGGCGTCGTACTGGCTGACCCCGACGACGGGCTGCAGCCCGGTGCCCTCCAGCGCCTCGGAAATGCCGCCGAGCACCTCGGGAAACACCAGATTCGACAGCGACGGGATGATCACCGCCACCAGATTGACACGCTGCGACGCCAGCGCCCCGGCGATCTTGTTGGGCACGTATCCCAGCGCCCGCGCCGCCGACATCACCCTCTCGCGCGTTGCCTCGCTGACATCGCCGCGCCCGCGCAGGACGCGGCTGACCGTCATCTCGCTGACACCCGATGCTTCGGACACGTCGCGCAGCGTCAGGCTGCGTTGCCGACGTCGGCTGTTGTTGTCGTCGCTCACCTGCTCCCCCGTGGCCGCAGCCCTTGCGGCGCCTTCGCGCATGCAGCCTATCGCCTGATGCGAAGCGCTCCAAGCGCGAAGTCCGCACGGCCGGCACGGCCCGTCCGGCTCAGCGGCGTGGCGTGACGCGAATGCCGTCCTCCAGCCGGTCGCCGGGATAGGCGACCACGACGTCGCCGGGCTCGAGTCCCGACAGGATCTGGGCGTTGGTGCGGTCGCGCCGGCCCAGCGTGACCTGCGTGCGCACCGCGCGCCCTTCCTGCACCCGATACAGCCCCCAGCCGTCGCCATCGCGAAACAATGCGCTGACGGGAACCTGCAGCACCGCATCCTCCTCCCAGACAACGGCGCGTACGAGGACGCGGTAGCCATCTCCGAGCCCCGCCAGCGCGGCGCGATCCGCGACGAAATCGAGCGTCACCGGCACGCGCTGCTCCTCGATGCCGAGCGCCGAGACACGCGTATGGCCGCGCGGCGCGATCCGGCGGATCTCGGCCTGCAGCACGTCCTCGCCGCCCCAGCCCTCGATATCGGCGCGCGCACCGGCGCGCAGCGTCACGGCATCCGAGGACAGGAAATCGGCCTCGACCTCCAGATCACCCAGGTTGCCGATCGTCAGCAAGGGCTCACCGGCCTGCACCAGGCGCGCGCTCGTCTGATCCACCGCCAGAACGGTGCCGGAAATGGGGGCGCGGATCTGTGTGCAGCACCCCTGCACCTCCCGCGCGGCCTCCGCGTTGCGGCCGTCTTCGAGTTGCGCGCGCGCCCGGCGCAGCGCGGCTTCGCGGATATCCAGCTCGGACTCGGCCGCATCGACGGCGGCAGCGCGGAGCTCGACATTCTGTTCGCTGTCTTCCAGCATCCGCTGTGGGATGACGCCACGCCCCGCGAGTTCGCGGTTGCGGGCATGCTGGCTGCGGGCGTATTCCAGATCCGACCGCGCCTGGTTGAGGTTGGCCTGCGCCATCCGCACCCCGGCTTCGGCCTCGGTGACGGCGGCCTCGGCCTGTGCGCGGGCGCGCGCATCCAGAAAGGCGGGTTCGGCCGGTTCGATCACCGCCACCACGGTGCTGTCGCGCAGCACGGTGTCCCCCACCTCCACCGGCAAGCGCTGCGCCATGCCCGATTGCGGCGCCGTCACCATATGCGGGTCGCGCACCCGCGTGACCCCTTCGGCGGTCACGGTGACCTGCATCGGCGCCACGCGCGCCTCGGCGGTGTCCACTGCAACCGGTTCGGGCCAGAACGCCCACACCAGCCCGGCGGCGGCGGTCAGCGCGAGGGCGAGAAGTCCGGCAATGCGCGCCTTGGACATGATGGCTACTCCTTCTGCTTCAGCGCCGATACCAGCTCGACCCGGTCGAGACGGCGCCGCACCACCAGCACCGAGCCGAGCGCCGCACCGAACACGATGAGCGTGGACCAGGCATAGGTGCGCGACGACACCACCAGCGGAATGTTGACGAATTCGGAGTACAGCCCCGCAGCGGTGAGCGCGGCGAAACCAGAGCACAGAAGCCAGCCCCGCGGCAGGCCGATGAGCGACAGCAGCATGACCTCGCCCACCAGCACGTAACTCACCTCGGCACGGGTGAAGCCCAGCACCCGCAGGCTGGCGAGTTCGTGCGCGCGCTCGGAAAGCTGGATGCGGGCCGCGTTGTAGACCACGCCCACCGCGATCAGTATGCCCAGCAGCGAATAGATGAAGATCATCGTGAACAGCGTTTCATCCACCATTTCCTGATACTGCACGCGCACCTCGCTCCACAGCGCCACGCCGCTGATCGCCGGGGTTTCCTTGACCCGCTCATAAAGCGCGCCCAACTCGGCTTCATCCACCAGCAGGTTGAGTTGATTGACCCGCGGCGCGATGCGCAGCAACCCGAACAGCGCCTCGTCGCGCATATGGGCGGCCTCGCCCATGCTTTGCCGGGCGACCTGGGCGACGGGCACGGCATGGGTTTCGCGGTGACCGGATAGGAACTCCACCGCCACCACGTCGCCGGCGCGCACACCCAGCTCATCCGCCAGAATCTCGGGCAGGATCAGCCCCTCGGGGGAAATCGGCACCGGGCGGCTGTCGCGGTCGAGCAGGCGGACCAGCTCGGCATCATCGGAGCGCGCCTGCAGGGGCTGCAGGCTTTCGCGCGGGCCGTTGATCAAGCGCACCGGCACCGAATACGCCCCCTCCACCCGCAGGACGCCGGGCAGGTTTTCGGCGGCGTGCTCGGCGGCGCGGGTCTGCTCGCTGGCGAGGTTGAGGGTCCGCTGCTGGCGGTTCGACTGCGTGAACAGCTCGTCCATCGTCACG
>CAZMBT010000150.1:2308-5319 GCA_964564395.1 uncultured Alkalilacustris sp. | reverse complement strand
TGGTCATCACCGAGCCCTGCGCCTCCATCACGGCGCGGCTGACGATGTTTTCCGACGCGATCAGCTCGATCTCGTTGCGCTGGCGCCCGAGCTCCTTCTCGATGGCGCCGAACAGTTCGGCATCACGGCTTTCCAGCGATTCGGTGAAAAAGCCGTTGTCGCGATGCGGTGCGTTCATGGAACAGACCCTCCTTCCAAGGATGGCGGTTTCGCGGATGGCGCGAGCCATACCGGAAATCGGCCCGGACAAGAACCCCTCAAAGCGACGCAACGCCGCGCAGCGGCGGCGCGCGCCGCCGGACGCCGGTTTTCTAGGCGGTCAACCCCGGATGCACGCGGTCCGCGGTCCAGCTGCCGGCGCTGGCGAAGATCATCTCGGGGTTGCGGTACTGCCGGCGCAGGATTTCGGCGTATAACGCACCCTCGGCGTCCCGGTCGAGCGGCTCGGATCGCCCGGCGAGCGTTTGCAGCGCGCTGCGCAGCATGTCCACGGTGCCCGATCCTTCGTCGAACTGCGCCTTCTTGCGCCAGACCAGATCCTCGGGCAACAGATCGGCGCATGCCTTGCGCAGGATCCATTTCTCGGTGGTCGCGCCGGTGCTCTCGCGCGCTTCGGGATCGGTGCGGCACAGCTTGAGCGTGGCGGGTATGGATTGCGCGAAGTCGATCAGGTCGCGGTCCAGAAACGGCGTGCGCGCCTCGAGGCTTTCGCCCATGGTGATGCGATCGACGCGCTGCAGATTGATATTGTGCATCGCATTGAGCGAGCGGGTCAGCTCATCGGCAAGCTCGCGCGGGTGATCGACATAGCCGTGGTGATAGGTGTAGCCCGCGAACAGCTCATCCGCGCCCTCGCCGGTGAGCACGGCCTTGACATGCTGGCGCGCCAGCCTTGCGGCGAAATGCGTGGGGATGGCGCTGCGCACCAGATCGACATCCGCCGATTCCAGATGATAGATCACATGCGGCAGGATCTCGGCGACGTCCTCGGCGGTGAAGGCGTATTCGTAATGGTCGCTGCCGATATGATCCGCCACCTTGCGCGCGGCGAGCAGGTCCGCGCTGCCTTCGGCGCCCACCGCGAAAGTCTTGAGCCGATACGGCGCCAAGCGCATCGCCAGCGCGGCGATGATCGAACTGTCGAGCCCACCCGAGAGGAACGAGCCCACCTCGACATCGGCGACCATCCATTTGGCGACGGCCTCCTCCATGACCAGCCGCAACTCGCCCGCCGTTGCCTCGATGTCGAGACCGTCTTCGGCTTCGGCGGCGCCCTGCGGCGTGCGATACCACCGGCGCGGGCCGTCGCGGCTGTCCAGCAGCCCGCCGGGCGGTATCGCCTCGATGCTGTCCAGTTCCAGCCCGTCAAAGGCTTTCAACTCCGACGCGAAGGCCATGCCGTCGCCGATACGCGCCACGAAGAGCGGCTTGATGCCCAGCGGGTCGCGCGCGGCGATGATACGCTCGCGCGTGGCCAGGACGAAGGCGAACATCCCGTCGAGCCGCGCGATCCAGCGCAACTCGCCCGACCGGAAGAGATGCAGGATGGCCTCGCTGTCGCTTGCGGTCTCGAAGGCGCTTTCGCCCAGGATCGCGCGCAGATCCGCGTGGTTGTAGATCTCGCCGTTCGCGACGAGCAGGTCGTCATTCTGGTAGATCGGTTGCGACCCGTCCTGCGGGCCAATGATCGACAGTCGGGCATGGGCCATGATGACGGGCGCATTGCGCCCGCGCACCACCTCGATCGCGTCCGGCCCGCGATGGGCGATCCGCTCGACCATCCGCTGCGCCAGCGATTCATCGCCGATATTCCAAAGACACACGAAACCACACATGGATCGATCACTTTCGATTTTGCTTGAAGATGAGGGGTGGCATGCGGACAGCGCTCGGGCACCCGGACGGTACGGGACCGACACCGTGTCCCGGCATGCCCTTCGCGCAAGGGCATGCGTTATGCCGTGCTGTTGATCGCATCGACCTGAGGCGATGTTAGGCGCATGGCCCGGCGATCACAAGGGCAGGGCGGCGCATCCGGCATGCCCCTTGTGTTTCGGCGGGGCAGCGGCGACAAGAAGGGCCAGTGGCACGATGTGCGGGTCCGGCATGCATAAGCGTATCGCATTCACGGCGAGCGATTCACCCGAGGCGCAGCGCGGTCTGGAGATCCTGAGCGCACGCTACGGCAACGCCGATATCGGGTCGTGCGACGTGATCGTTGCGCTCGGGGGCGACGGCTTCATGCTGCAAAGCCTGCACGCAACGCGCGAGCTCGGCATTCCGGTTTACGGGATGAATTGCGGCACGGTCGGGTTTCTGATGAACGAATTCGGCGCGAACGGGCTGCAGGAGCGATTGGCCCGTGCGGAGGAAACCCGGATCCACCCGCTCAGGATGCTGGCCGAGACCGTCAGCGGGACCCAGCACCACGCGCTGGCCATCAATGAGGTGTCGCTGCTGCGCGCCGGGCCGCAGACCGCGCGCCTGCGCATTCTCGTCGATGACAAGCTGCGCATGGAAGAGCTGGTGTGCGATGGCGCGCTGGTCTGCACGCCGGCGGGCTCCACCGCCTACAACTACTCGGCCCATGGGCCGATTCTGCCGGTGGGGTCCGATGTGCTGGCGCTGACGGCGGTCGCGGCGTTTCGCCCGCGGCGCTGGCGCGGGGCGCTCTTGCCCGATACGGCGGTGGTGCGATTCGAGGTGCATGACGCCGACAAGCGGCCGGTGATGGCGGATGCCGACAGCCGGTCGGTGCGCAATGTCGCCTGGGTCGAGGTGAGCCGGGAGGCGCGGATCACGCATCGGCTGCTCTTCGATCCCGGTCATGGCCTTGAGGAGCGTCTGATCCGCGAGCAGTTCACCTGAAGCGGGCTGCCGGGCGGGTGGTGGCAGGGGGGTTACTGCCGCCCGCTGCGCAACCAGGCATCGCGCTTGCGATACAGGGTTGAGGGCGCCACCTCAAGGACCCGCGCGGCCTTCGGGATCGAGCCTCCGTAATGGGCGATCGT
>CAZMBT010000150.1:0-2208 GCA_964564395.1 uncultured Alkalilacustris sp. | reverse complement strand
GGCGGCATGTGGATGGGCACCACATGCAGGCGATAATAGAGATCCTCGCGAAAGCGCCCGCTGCGAACCGCCTCCATCGGGTCGCGGTTGGTCGCGCAGATGATGCGCACATCCACATTGCGCGGATGCGCGGCGCCAACCGGCTGTACGCTCGACGTCTGCAGGAATCTGAGAAGCTTGGTCTGCAACGTCATGTCCATCTCGCAGATCTCGTCGAGAAAAAGCGTGCCGCCATCCGCCTCGAGCGCGGCACCCTTCTTGTCCGCGATCGCCCCGGTGAAGGCGCCCCTGAGATGGCCGAACACTTCCGACTCCATGAGGTCATGGGGGATGGCGCCGCAGTTCAGCGCGATGAAGGGCCCGGCAGCGCGGTTCGACAGATCGTGGATCGCATGCGCGCACAACTCCTTGCCCGTCCCGCTCTCGCCGGTGATGAAGGCCGTTGCCATCGAGGATGCGATCGAGCGGATGCGCGAATAGACTTCCTGCATCGGCTCCGAGTGCCCGATGAGGCCTCCGGCAGGCTGCGGCGGGCCGTCGGTGCGGTTGCGATGCGCCGATCCCCGCCGTCGGGTCTTCAGCGCATTGGTGACGGCGCTCAGAAACCGGTGTTCGTCGAACGGCTTGACGAGGAACTCGTGGGCGCCGGCGCGCATCGCGCTGACCGCCTTGGAAATTGAACCATACGCCGTTATGACGATGACATGCGGCGCATCGTCATGCGCCAGCAACTCCTCGATCAGGTCGAGCCCATCGCGATCCGGCAGCATCAGGTCGAGCACCACGACATCCGGCCGGATCCGGTCCAGCGCGCGCAGCCCGTCCTTCGCGGTGGCCGCCCCATGCACGGCGTGGCCGGCGCGCTTGAGGACCGCTTCATACAGCATCATCAGCGACGGCGTGTCCTCGATCAGCAGGACGGGTTTTGCCTGCTGTGTCACGCCGCCCCTCCCCCCGCCGAGCGGTCGGGCATGGTGGCGCTGCGCGCCTCGACCAGCTCGCGCAGTCGGGCGATGTCGTGCATCAGCACCTGCGACATCCCGCGCGCCGCATCGATGTCGGCGGTTTGCGCGAGGGCGCTGAGCTGCTGCGCGCGCTCCTGCATCTCGGTGGCGCCAAGGGTGCCTGCAAGCGAGGTCAGGGTGTGCCCCTGCTCATGCAGCGCCTTCGCATCCCCGCTTGCCAGAGCGGATTCGAGGTTGCGCGACACCTGACCCAGATCCTCCAGAATCTGGCGCAGCAGCTGCGGCGCGGTCTCCGGACCGGCCATTGCGATCAGGTCGTCGAAAATCTCTTCGTTCAACGGGGGGTCTGCCGGCTGCATAGGCATGTCCGTGCTAAAGTGAGTCGGTATTCAATCACAGGATGCATTGGAAATGGTGATAATCGGCGCGGCGCCGCTCTCCAACCTGTCTAAATGGACAGGTCCTCTCGGCGCGCCGCGCCGGGCGCGCGATCACGCCTTCGGATAGCCGATTCTGCGCAGTGCCACACCGATCTCGTCGAGGATTGCGGGGTCGTCGATCGTGGCCGGGGGGGAGACATCCGCGCCATCGGCGATGCGCACCATGGTTGCGCGCAACACCTTGCCCGACCGCGTCTTGGGGAGCCGGTCGACGATGACAGCCTTTCGAAACGCCGCCACCGGGCCGATGCGCTCGCGCATCAGGGCGACACAATCCGCGACGATCTCGTCCTCGCTGCGCTGCACGCCACGGTTGAGACACAACAGCCCCAAAGGAACCTGCCCCTTGAGATCGTCCGCGACCCCGATAACGGCGCATTCTCCGACATCGGGGTGGCTGGCCAGAACCTCCTCCATTGCACCGGTGCTCAGCCGGTGCCCGGCGACATTGATGACATCGTCGGTGCGCGCCATGATGAAGACGTATCCGTCCTCATCCACATAGCCGGCGTCGCCTGTCTCGTAGTAACCTGGGAAGGTTTCTAGGTAGGATGTGCGAAACCGCGCCTCGGCGTTCCACAGCGTCGGCAGCGTCCCCGGCGGCAGCGGCAGCTTGATCGCGATGGCGCCCAGCTCGCCGGCGGGCAGTTCCGCGCCGTCCGGATCGAGCACGCGCACATCGTAGCCCGGCATCGGCACCGAGGGCGAGCCGTCCTTGACCGGCAGCGGCTCGAGCCCCATCGGGTTGGCGGCGATGGGCCAGCCCGTCTCGGTCTGCCACCAGTGATCGATCACCGGCACGC
>CAZMBT010000149.1:0-5327 GCA_964564395.1 uncultured Alkalilacustris sp. | reverse complement strand
CCTGGGCGTGGCTGGCATGGCCCAGCACATGCGCACGCACCGGCATGCCGGCCGCCTCCGCCGCCGGGCGCGCGGCGAGCACCAGCGCCGCTGCCCCGTCCGAGATCGAGGAGGCATTCGCCGCGGTCACCGTCCCATCCTTGCGAAAGGCCGGTTTCAGCTGCGGGATCTTGTCGGGGCGCGCCTGGCCGGGCTGTTCGTCCTGGTTGACGTGCAGGTCTCCCTTGCGGGTGCGCACCGTGACGGGGGTGATCTCGTCATCGAAGGCGCCGGATTTCATCGCCTCGAGGGCACCGGACAGCGAGCCGAGGGCATAATCGTCCTGCGCCTCGCGGGTGAACTGGTATTCCTGCGCGCAGTCCTCGGCAAAGGTGCCCATCAGCCGACCCTTGTCATAGGCGTCTTCCAGCCCGTCGAGGAACATGTGGTCGATCACCTCGCCATGGCCCAATCTTGCACCGCCGCGCATGGCCGGCAGCAGATAGGGCGCGCGGCTCATGTTCTCCATCCCGCCGGCGACCATGATTCCGGTGCGGCCCAGCGCGATCTGGTCCCAGGCGGTCATCGCCGCCTTCATGCCGGAGCCGCACATCTTGTTGAGGGTGGTCGCGGGAACCTCTTCGCCGAGGCCGGCATCGAAGCCGGCCTGCCGCGCCGGTGCCTGTCCTTGTCCGGCGGGCAGGACACAACCCATAACGAGTTCTTCCACAAGCTCGGCCGTCACGCCGGCGCCGTTCAGCGCCGCACGGATTGCCGCCCCCCCCAGCCGCGCGGCCGGAACATCGGCGAAGACGCCCTGCAGGCCGCCCATCGCCGTACGCGCGGCACCCGAAATCACCACTTCCGTCATGTGGACCTCTTCAATCTGTGACAGCCGACGCGTTCGACGGCGCCTGCATGGATACCGAATGGTAAGCACCGGCGTCTAGGGTGCTCTGGCATCGTGAAGGAGGCGCCGTTGGAACTGGCCACCGAAACCCATGCCGACGCCCTGGTGGTGCGTGTCCATGAAAGCCGGCTGGATGCCGCAATCGCGATCCGGTTCAAGGACAGGATGCGCCAGCTTGCCCCGAACGCGCCGCCGCGGGTGGTGCTGGACCTGTCGCGGGTCGGCTTTCTGGACAGCAGCGGGCTGGGCGCGGTTGTCGCGGTGATGAAGCTTCTGGCGCCCGCCCACCGTCTGGAACTGGCGGGTCTGACGCCGATGGTGGCCAAGGTGTTCCGCCTGACGCGGATGGACGAGGTCCTGACCATCCACGCGAATCCGCCGTCGCCGGACGCCGCCATACCCGAGGTTCCGAACGACGCGGGGGCGACGTGAACGATCGCAAGCCTGCATGCCCCGTCGCGGAGCGGGGCGGAGCGTTGCACCGCGCCTTTCACGGCGACAACGAGGAAATACGCGCGACACTGCGTGATTTCTGCGATGCCCTTGCGCGCCTCGGTGTGGATGCCGCCACCATCGAGAATGTCGAGCTGGTTCTGGCGGAGGTCCTCAACAACATCATCGAACACGCCTATGACGGCCACGGTGGCGCGATCGAGGTCGAGATTCAGTTTGAAAGGAATGAGTTGACCGGGCTGATCGTCGATGACGGCCGCCCGATGCCCGGCGAGATCCTGCCGCAAGCGGCGTTGCCCGACATCTCCGGGCCCCGCGCCGCCATGCCCGAGGGCGGTTTCGGCTGGTTCCTGATTCGCCACCTCACCTCGGAACTGGATTATTCCCGGCGTGACGGGCAGAATCGGGTTCGATTCCGGCTGGAACGGCAACAAAGACCCGGCATGCGTTGATCTGTTCCGGCATGTGCAACAATGCCGCGTTGATGCCTTATTCGGACCAAGTCGGTGCCAGATTGTGCTGCCATCGCTGGGATGTGGCCGCGAAGGCTGACCCCGGCATCACGTCGAAACCCCCACCCAGCACGTGATGTCGGGGCGCGGCCACGGGAAGACCGGCGCGCAGGCATGACCCGGCGCAGACAGGAACCGGGCTTCTCGTGCCCACGTGTCCGGGCGCGCGCGTCCGGGCCGAAGCGCAGAATCTGGTCAGTTCAGCTGCACCTGAAGCGGGTAATAGCCATCCTCGAAATCGCCGAAGAGGTCGGACAGGTCGGGATGGTCGACCGGCTCGCCAGTGTCATCCGGAAGCAGATTCTGCTCGGACACATAGGCGACGTAATAGCTCTGGTCGTTCTCGGCGAGCAGGTGGTAGAAGGGCTGATCCTTCGCGGGACGGCTCTCTTCGGGAATGGCGTCATACCATTCCTGCGTGTTCGAGAACATCGCGTCCACATCGAACACGACGCCGCGGAAGGGATGCTTCCGGTGGCGGACAACCTGTCCGAGATGATATTTCGCGCGAGTCTTCATCATTGCGATACCCCCAACGCTATTCCCTAATTGCAATCGGGATGATTTGTCCATGGGTCAGCGCCTGATTCGCCGGAAACAGTGTGTGAGCAGGCCTCATACAGTCGCGGTGGCCAGCCGGTCACGATGCCGCAAGCGGCCGTTTCATCATTTCGCCGGCGCCGTGTTTGCGGTATAACTTGACAAAACGAAAAGACGTACAGAGGCAGAGATGAGCAGGTTTCCCTTCGTGGCGCTGTGTGCGCTGCTGTTTCTGGCGGCGTGCGGCGGTGGCCGCTTTTCGGCGCCAAATGATCTGGATAACGCATGCAGCATCGTCCAGGAACGCCCGCAATACCTGCGGGCCATGCAGGAAGCCGAACGCAACTGGGGCGTTCCGGTGCATGTGCAGATGGCAACCATCCATCAGGAAAGCCGGTTCGTCGGCAATGCGCGCACACCGCGCCGGTATACGCTGGGCGTGATCCCGATGGGCCGGCAGTCATCGGCCTTCGGGTATGCGCAGGCGCTTGACGGTACCTGGGACGAATACCGCGAGGAAACCGGAAACCGCTTTGCGCGCCGGACCCGAATAAGGGACGCGACCGATTTCATGGGCTGGTACATGAACCATACGCAAACGCGCAACAACATCCCCAAGACGGACGCCCGCAACCAGTATCTGGCCTATCATGAAGGTCATGCCGGGTATCGGCGCGGCAGCCACAACTCCAAGCCCTGGCTGCTGTCGGTCGCTGACCGGGTTCAGAATCGCGCCGAGCGCTACGAGCGGCAACTCGAATCCTGTTCGACACCGCGCCGCCGCAGCTTCGGCTTCGGCGCCTGAGCCAGCCGGATCAGCGGTTGCGCAGGTTCTGCTGGATGCTGAACAGGCTGTGTCCCAGCGACACATCCGTGTTCAGCTCCTGCAGGATGACCGTGGTCTGCTGTCCGGTGTCATCGGTTATCACCCATTGCCGCAATTCGGTCGGGTTATCGGTGAAGACCAGCCGGATATTGCCCTGATCCGGATTCTCGGGGTCCTGTGCGACAACCGAGGTCGAGGTGTCGTCGCTTTCATGCGCGATCACCATCCGCTCGCGCGTCAGGTCGACGTCGCGCGCCAGGATCAGGTTCAACGGAGTCTGGCGCAGCGGGTACTGGGACGGACCCTGATTGGATTTCGGATCGAAGATCGCGACCGTGCCGCCGGCAGCCAGCACCAGCCCGGCGTCGGGCGGGTCGTATTCGAAACGCACCCGCCCCGGGCGGTGAATGTACAGCGTTCCGGTCGACACGCTGCCATCGGCGTTGACCTGCGTGAAGTCGGTCTGCGCCGTTTCGAGCCCGTTGAGATAGCGCGACAACTCGTCGAGCGGGATACGATCCGCCGTGGCTGGCAGGGTCAGCATCGCGGTCGCGACGAGGGTCATGGCGAGGCGGTGGGTATATTGTTTCATGGCCGTTAAATAGGGTCGTTTTCCGGAACCGCAAATGGCGATTTTGCCTGTGTGGCAAGGACTCGCCGAAATCGCGCCGCGGCTGTCGGGATCAACCGGCCGGCCCTTTGCGGTGACGGCGGAAAACGACGATGTCGGGGTCGTCGGGGGCGGCACCTTCCGACCGGTAGCCGGCCTTTTCCAGCAGGCGTGCCGAGGCCGCATTCTCCCGGTGGACGCGCGCGAAGATCGATTGCAGCTTCGGCCTGTTGGCGAAACACGTCTCGGTGAATTGCGCGACCATGCGTGCGCCGATGCCCCGGCCCCAATGGGCCCGGCCCAGCCAGTAACTGATTTCCGCCTCGGCACCGTCCTCGGTGCCGGGCTCATGCGCCAGCCGAACCTGCCCGACCGGCATGTCGGCGACCAGCACCGCCCGCACGACGTGATGCGCCGCAGCATTCGACAAGCCGATCAGATCCTGCGCCTGTGCTTCGGTCAGCGGGTCGGGATAGGGTTCCGGCAAAAGGCGCCAGACCTCCGGGTCGTCCAGAAGCGCGGTGAAGCGCGGCACGTCCTCCGGGGTCCATGCGCGGAAGCGAAGGCTGGCATCGGCTTCGGCGCCGCTGGACGACGCAGCGTCGAGCGACGGCCCCACGCCAAGGTCGTCCGGCGCGTCGGCGGCAACCCAGCCCGTCTGCGCGGGGTCATAGGCGAGGGCGACACCATTCGCGCGACACCATTCGAGCTGTTTTGCAGACAAAGGCCCGTGCGAACGCGGCGGCAGACCGCCATCCTCCGAGGCGGCTTCCGGGCCGTCACCGCGGTTCTGTGGTTGCGTGCGTGCCATTCGGGTCACCCATGCGATTGGTCAGTGTGCAGGTCCGTGCCCGCGACGGGTGTCGCGATCCCCGGACATTGTGGGCGCTGCCGGATCGCCACCCGCTCACATCATGATACTTTGCGCGCCCGTCGCGGCAATGGCGGGCCGGCCGGTCCGCCCCGTCATGCGCGAAATCATGCCTCCGGCACCAGCACCTCGCGCTTGCCGACGTGATTGGCGGGGCTGACGACGCCCTGGTCCTCCATCTGTTCCACAAGCCGCGCGGCCTTGTTGTAGCCGATCGCCAGCTTGCGCTGGATGTAGCTGGTCGAGCACTTGCGATCCTTGGCAACGATCGCCACGGCCTGATCGTACAGCGCATCCTCGCCGTCGGTATTGCCGCCCAGTCCGAGCACCTGGTCAATCTCGGATTCCTTGCCCTCCTCGGGGCCGTCCACGACGCCGCTTTGATAGTCCGGCGGGCCGAAGCTCTTGAGATGGTTGACCACATCCTCGACCTCTTCGTCGCTGACGAAGGGGCCGTGGATGCGCTGGATCCGGGCACCGCCGGCCATGTAGAGCATGTCGCCCATGCCCAGAAGCTGCTCGGCCCCCTGTTCGCCGAGGATGGTGCGGCTGTCGATCTTTGACGTCACCTGAAAGCTGATCCGGGTGGGAAAGTTCGCCTTGATGGTGCCGGTGATGACATCGAC
>CAZMBT010000148.1:0-5328 GCA_964564395.1 uncultured Alkalilacustris sp. | reverse complement strand
TGCGTGGGCGGGGCGGCGCTTGACAGCGCGCGCGCCGGGGGCGATGGCCGTGGCGAAGGGGGCAACTGGATGCAGCGCAAGGATGGTATGGACGCCTTCGGGGCGGTGTCGCTGATCGGTTTCGCGATGCTGATGGGCTTCAACCATGTCATCGTCAAGGTGGTGAACGAGGGGTTGCAGCCGGTCTTTTTCAGCGGGCTGCGTTCGGCCGGGGCGGTGCTTTGCATCTGGATCTGGATGCGGTTGCGCGGTCGGCGGCTGAGCATCGCGCCGGGCAGTGTGCCGGCGGGGCTGTTGATCGGGCTGTGCTTTTCGGTCGAGTTCCTGATGCTGTTCATCGCGCTGGACCTGACGACGGTGGTGCGCGCGGTGGTACTGTTTCAGTCGATGCCGGTCTGGTTGGCGATCGCGGCGCATTTCCTGATCCCCGGCGAGCGCATGGGCGTGCTCAAGGCGGCGGGGCTGGCGCTGTGCCTGACCGGGGTTGCGGTGGCGCTGGCGGACCGGGGCGAGGGCGGCACGGCAAGCCTGGCGGGCGATCTGCTGGCTGTGGGGGCGGCGGTTGCCTGGGCCGGGATCGCGCTGTGCGTGCGGCTGACGCGGATGCGCGAGGTCGCCCCCGAGATGCAGTTGTTCTGGCAGGTGGCGGTGTCGGCGGTGCTGTTGCTGGCGGCGGCGCCGTTCTTCGGGCCCTTGATCCGCGATCTCGCGCCCATTCACATTGCCGGGCTGGGGGTGCAGATCGTGGTCATCGTGACCGCCGGTTTCATCTTCTGGCTCTGGCTGCTGAGCATCTATCCGGCCTCGGGCGTCGCCAGCTTCGGCTTTCTGACCCCGGTCTTCGGGGTGCTGCTGGGCTGGCTGCTGCTGGACGAACCGGTCGGGCCGTCGCTGCTGGCGGCGCTGGTACTGGTCGCGACGGGGCTCGTGCTGATCAACCGGCCGCCCGGCGGGTGGCGGCGTCTGCGTGACCGCTGAGCACGCCGACGGCGTTTTCGCCGATCTCGGCCACGGCATAGCCGCCCTCCATGACATAGAGCGTGGGCAGCCCCAGCGCCGCGATGCGCGCACCGATGCGGGGATACGCGGCCGCGGAAAGCTGGAACTGGCTGATCGGATCATTCTCGAATGTGTCCACCCCCAGCGACACGATCAGCGCATCCGGCCGGGCCTCCATGACCGCGCGGCAAGCTTCCTCCAGCGCCGAGGCCCAGCCATCCCAGCCCGTCCCATGCGGCAGCGGCAGGTTGAGATTGGCGCCCGCGCCGTCGCCGTCGCCGCGTTCATCGGCGTGGCCCAGAAAATACGGAAACTCCGTCAGCGGATCGGCGTGGAGATTCACCACCATGACGTCGCCGCGCCGGTAGAAGATCTCCTGCGTGCCGTTGCCGTGATGGTAATCGATATCCAGGATGGCGACGCGGCGCGCGCCCGTCTCGCGCAGGCGCTGCGCGGCGACGGCGGCGTTGTTGATGTAGCAATAGCCGCCGGCGAAGGCCGACCCCGCATGATGGCCGGGCGGCCGGGTCAGCGCGAAGGCCGCCATTTCCCCTGCCGAGAGGAGGTCGGCGCCGGTCAGCGCGACATCATGCGCGGCGCGCACCGCCTGCCAGGTGCCCGCGACGAACGGCGCCCCGCCATCGAAGCTGTAGTACCCCAGCAGCCCCTCGATATCCTCCGGCGGGGTGTCGCGCCGCAGCCCCGGCACCGGCCAGGCGAAAGGCATCGCCGCGCCGGTGTTGCCGCGGGCCAGCCATTTCGCATGCGCCTGTTCCAGAAAGGCCAGATAGTCGGGGCTGTGCACCTTGTGTGCGGTGTCCAGCGTCTGCGCGGCGGGCGCCCTGAGCGGCCCCAGGCCGACGGTCTCGACGCGGTCGCGAATCATCTCGGCGCGCTCGGGCGTTTCGAAGGCGGGTACGATGGCGCTCGCGACCAGCTCGTGATGGCCACCATGGCCGGAGTGAAGCGGGGAGTGGATGGTTATCATGATGGCTCCGCAGTTCGATCCTTCGCGACAGCTAGGCCGGGGGCTCGAAAGGCGCAAGCAGTCCGGCCCTTTGCGCGCGAAGCTTTGCGCATCCGGTGCGCCGAGCCGCGCGGACACCGGGTCTTTTCACCGCCGTGCAACCTCGCTAAACGGAAGCTGTCGGGGCGTAGCGCAGCCTGGTAGCGCGTCGGTTTTGGGTACCGAAGGTCGTGAGTTCGAATCTCGCCGCCCCGACCAGCGCACAACGCCCGATCCGGCAAGATGGCGCTTGCGGCCAGGCGGCTTCACGACGGCCGCTGAGTCATAGGACGGTGAACGATAGCGCATGTCGCGCCGGATCGGTTTTGGAACCGCGCGGGGCGCTTGCGGCCCGGTCATGCGCCCGCCTACCCCACAAGCGGGCGCGTTCTGCGCCCGTTTCGGTCTGGCGCCCGCCCTCGTTTACACCCCGACCGACCCCCATCAAACCCGACACGCTGCAGCTGCTGAGTGATGGCCGCAACGGGCGGGGGACGACGGCTGTCGCGGTCAGTCCATCGCGTAGCCGGCGCCGCGTACCGTGCGGATGGGGTCGTGGTGGCCATGCGCGCACAGCGCCTTGCGCAGCCGACCGATATGGACATCGACGGTGCGCGTGTCGACATAGATGTCGCGCCCCCAGACGCGGTCGAGCAGCGCCTCGCGTGTCCAGACCTTGCCCTGGCGTTCCATCAGCGCGGTGAGCAGGCGAAACTCGGTCGGGCCCAGATGCACCGATTTTCCATCGCGGGTGGCGCGGTGGCATTCCGTATCGAGGCGGATATCGCCGGCCTCGAGGACCGTGCCGGCCGCTGCCGGGCGCACACGGCGCAGATTGGCGCGCACGCGGGCGACGAGTTCGGCGACCGAGTAGGGTTTGACGATGTAGTCGTCGGCGCCCGTCTCCAGCGCGCGCACGCGATCGGCTTCCTCGGACCGGGCCGAGACCATGATGACCGCCGCCTGCCGTCCGCGGGCGGTCGCCTTGATCTGCCGGCAGGCCTCCAGCCCGGAAAGCCGCGGCAGCATCCAGTCGAGCAGGATCACGTCGGGGGCTTCCTCGGCCACGATCAGCAGCGCCTCCTCGCCGTCATTGGCCGTCGCGGTGCGATACCCCGCAGCCGTCAGATTGTAGCTCAGCAGCGCGCGTTGCGCCGGCTCGTCATCGACGACGAGGACAAGGGGCTTGTCGGCGGCGTTCATGCATCAGGTCTCGGGCGTGGCGATGGTTGCGGTCGAATGGCCCTTCGTGCGCGGCCCGGCCGGGTTGCCCTCGGCCACGAAGATCACCTGCTCGGCGCCATGGGTGACCAGATCGCCCATCCGTTCGATGTTCTTGGCGATGAACACGTAATGCAGGCAGGCCGTGATATTGCGGGGGTCTTCCATCATGTGGGTGATGAACTCGCGAAACAGCGCATTGGTCATGTCGTCCACATCGACGTCCCGTTCCACGACGTCGCGTGCCAGGGCCGCATCCAGCCGGGCGAAGGAATCGAGCATGTCCTTGAGCATCTGCCCGACCAGCCGCGCCTGACGTCGCAGCGCACCGGCGGCACCGTCGATTACCGGGTTGGACGCCAGCACCGGCACCCGCTTGGCGATGTTCTTGGCGTAGTCGCCAAGGCGTTCCAACTCGCCCGCGATCTTCATCACCGCGATCACGGCGCGCAAATCGTCGGCCTGTGGCTGGCGCAGGGCCAGAAGCCGAACCACCTTGGTGTTGATGTCGTGCTCGGCGTCGTCGATGGCGCGATCACTGCGCACGACCTCGCCGGCCAGCTCCTCGTCGCGGCTCTCCAGCGCCCGCGCGGCAAGCAGGATCGCCTCCTCGACCTGACCGCCCATGGTGAGGACGGCCAGCCGGGTCTGTTCCAGATCCTCGTCGAAGGCCGACAGCGTGTGGGGTTTGCTCATTCTTGCGACGATCCTTCTGCTGCTTTCACCGTATCATCGGCGCGGCTTGTAACATCTTCATGACAGGGCCTCATGACGCGGCCGGCGCGGCGCAGGGCAGTACCGCGTCGAAACTGCTGCCTTCGCCGGGGGCGCTGCGGATCAGCAGGCGCCCCCGGTGCCGGTTGAGTATATGCTTCACGATGGCCAGCCCGAGGCCGGTTCCGCCCTGCTCGCGCGAGCGCGCGCGGTCCACCCGGTAGAAGCGTTCCGTCAGACGCGGGACATGGATCGGGTCGATGCCGTCGCCCTGATCGCTCACCGATACCCGGATCACCGGGCCGTCCATCCCCGGAAACTGTGCCAGAGGATGTGCGCCGAGCGCGATGCGCCCGCCGCCGGCGCCGTATTTGAGCGCGTTCTCCAGAAGGTTGTGAAACACCTGCACCAGCTGGTCATGATCGCCGATGACCTCGGGCAGGTCATCGGGCACATCCCAGTCGAGCTGCAGCCCGGCGGCCTCGATCCGGGGGCGCAGCGCCGCAACCGTCGCCCGCAGCACCGCGATCAGTGATACCCGATCGCGCGGGCGGATGCGTTCGTTGCCCTCCAGCCGCGACAGCGACAGCAGGTCGGCCACCAGCCCGGCCATGCGCTGCGTTTCGCGGCCCATTATGTCCAGAAACTCGGCCCGCGCGGCGGGGTCTTCCTGGGCGGCATCCTGGAGGGTCTCGATGAAGCCGGCCAGCACCGTCAGCGGCGAGCGCAACTCGTGGCTGACATTGGCGATGAAATCGCGCCGCTGCGTCTCGGCGGCCTCGCGGTGGCTGATGTCGTGCAGGCTGACCACCGTCCCGTCGATCCCCGCACCGGCGCCCAGTCGGCGCGCGGTGATCTGCCATGTCGTCTCGGCGCTGGCCGAGCCGACCACCATCAACGCGCGATGGACAGCCTCGGCCGGGGCATCCGCATCCAGCGCCCGCTCGATCATCGCGGCCGCATCGGGCTGGCGCAGATGCGCGCGCACCCGCGCGCCGGCCATGGGGGTGGCGAACACCTCGTCCGCGGCTGCGTTGGCGACGCGAACCACGCCATCGGGCGACACCAGCATGACCGGTTCGGGCAGGGCGCAGATCAGCGCGCGCAGCGGCTCCAGTGCGTCACGATGCTCCAGCAGTGTTGCTCCTTCAGCCATGGCGACCTGCGCTCCCCGATCCGCGCCCCTAGCCGAAGCGTCCTGTCACGTAATCATTCGTGCGCGGCACCTTCGGATTGGTGAACACGGTCTCGGTGGCGCCGTATTCGATGATCCGTCCAAGATACATGAAAGCGGTATTGTCCGACACCCGCGCCGCCTGACTCATGGAATGGGTGACGATGACGATGCTGTATTGCCCGCGCAGATCCGCGATCAGGTTCTCGATCTT
>CAZMBT010000147.1:0-5350 GCA_964564395.1 uncultured Alkalilacustris sp. | reverse complement strand
CAGCGCCCCGAGGGCAAGGCGATGGCCGGTCTGTGGGAGTTTCCGGGCGGCAAGGTCGAGCCCGACGAAACGCCCGAGGCGGCCCTGATTCGCGAGCTGCACGAAGAGCTGGGTATCGATACCTGGCAATCCTGCCTCGCGCCGCTCAGCTTCGCGAGCCACAGCTACGCGGATTTTCATCTTCTCATGCCGCTGTTTGCCTGCCGAAAGTGGTCCGGCATCGCGCAGCCGCGTGAGGCGCAGGCGCTGAAATGGGTCCGAGCACCGGACCTGCACCGCTATCCGATGCCGGACGCCGACCTGCCGTTGATCCCGATACTGCGCGACTGGCTGTAGCGCCCCCGCCCGCTGCATGCCCGAAGGCGGCGCAGGCGGGGGCTCACCGTCATTTCAGGCTGCGCTCGATTTCCTCGCGCTCGAAGATCTCGATCACATCGCCTTCGCGGATGTCCTCGTACTTCTCGAAGGCCATGCCGCATTCCTGACCGGACTGGACTTCCTTGACCTCGTCCTTGAAGCGCTTGAGCGTCTTGAGCGTGCCCTCGTGGATCACGACATCGTCGCGCAGCAGGCGCACACCCGCCGAACGGCGCGCGATACCCTCGGTCACGAGGCAGCCGGCGACCTTGCCCACACCGGTCACCTTGAAGACCTGACGGATCTCGGCGTAGCCGATGTACTTCTCGCGCACCTCGGCCGACAAGAGCCCCGAGGCGGCGGCCTTGATGTCGTCCACAAGATCGTAGATCACCGAATAATACCGGATTTCCACGCCCTTCTGGTTGGCCGCCTTTCGCGCAGGGGCATTGGCGCGGACATTGAACCCGATCACGGGAGTTCCCGACGCTTCGGCGAGGCCGATATCGGTCTCGGTGATCGCGCCCACGCCGGAATGGATGACGCGCACCCGCACTTCCTCGTTGCCGATCTTTTCCAGCGCCTGCACGATCGCCTCGGTCGAGCCCTGAACATCCGCCTTCACCACAACCGGCAACTCGGCGACGCTCTCGTCCTCCTTGGCCTTGGCCATGAGCTGTTCGAGCGAGGTCGAGGCCCCGGCGGCGGCGCGCTTCTCTTTCGCGGCCTCGCTGCGATACTCGGCGATTTCGCGGGCCTGGGCCTCGTTCTCGACGACGTTGAGAACGTCGCCGGCCTCCGGGGTGCCATTGAGTCCGAGAACCTCGACAGGCACGGATGGCCCGGCCGAATCGACGCGTTCGCCACGGTCATTGACCAGCGCGCGGACCTTGCCCCACTGCTCGCCGACGACAAAGATGTCACCGCGTTTCAGCGTACCCTTCTGCACCAGGACCGTCGCGACAGGGCCGCGTCCGACATCGAGCTTGGCCTCGATCACGGCGCCCATGGCGGCACGATCCGGGTTGGCCTTGAGTTCCAGAAGCTCGGCCTGCAGCGCAATCGCCTCGAGGAGTTCATCGAGGCCCTTGCCGGTGACCGCCGAGACCTCGACGTCCTGGACCTCGCCCGACATCTGCTCGACGATGACCTCGTGCTGCAAGAGATCGGTGCGCACCTTGGTCGGATCGGCCTCCGGCTTGTCGATCTTGTTGATCGCGACGATCATCGGAACGCCGGCCGCCTTGGCGTGATTGATCGCCTCGACCGTCTGCGGCATCACGGCATCATCCGCAGCGACAACCAGGACCACGATGTCGGTCACATTCGCGCCCCGTGCGCGCATCGACGTGAATGCCGCGTGCCCGGGCGTGTCGAGGAACGTCAGCAGCGACCCGTTCTCCGCAGCCACCTGATAGGCGCCGATATGCTGGGTGATGCCGCCGGCCTCGCCGGAGACGACATTTTCCTTGCGGATGGCATCCAGAACCGAGGTCTTGCCGTGATCGACATGGCCCATCACGGTGATCACCGGCGGACGCGGCTTCAGCGCCTCGGGCTTGTCCTCGACATCCTCGATGACCTGCTCGACATCCGCGTCGGAGACACGAATCACCCTGTGGCCGAATTCCTCGACGATCAGCTCGGCTGTGTCGGCATCGATGGACTGATTCTGAGTCAGCATCAGGCCGTTCTTCATCAGCGCCTTGACGACATCGGCCACGCGTTCGGCCATGCGGTTGGCCAGTTCGGAGACCACGATGGTCTCGGGCACTTGCACGTCGCGCACGATCTTCTCGCGACTCGCGGACTGGCCCATCGCCTTCTGGCGGGCCTTCTCCTGCTTGCGCTTCATGGCTGCCATGCTGCGCTGACGCCCACCCTCGCCCGAGAGCGCCTCGTTCAGCGTGAGCTTGCCGGAGCGCCGTCCGCCGCCATCGGACTTGCCCGACGGCTTCTTGCGCTCGGCCTTATCGCCGCGGTCGGGCTTGCGCGCACCGGCCGGCGCCCCGCGCCCCTTGGCGGCATCGGGTGCCGGGGCGGGTTGCTGTGCCTGCGGCGCTTCGCTGTCCGGTGCGCTTGCCTTGCGGGCGGCTTCGGACTCGGCTTCGCGCTTGGCGCGGGCCTCTTCCTCGGCCTTCGCCTTGAGCGCTTCCTCACGCTCGCGGTCCTCGCGCTCCTTGGCCTCGACTTCCTCGCGACGGCGCTGACGCTCTTCCTCGCGGCGGCGTTCCTCTTCCTCGCGGCGCTTGGCCTCCTCGGTCTCGCGCGCCTTGGCGGCCTGCAGCGCCTTCATGCGGCGCTCCATCTCGGCATCCGTGATCCCGGCGGGACGCTTCGACGGATCGGAGCCGGTCGTCCCCTTGCCTTCGGACCCGGCCTTCTGCCCGGACCCGGCCTTGGGCACGACCACGCGCTTGCGCTTGGTTTCGACGACCACGTTCTTGGTCCGGCCGTGGCTGAAGCTTTGCTTCACCTGACCGGGCCGTCCGCCGCGTGTCCCGAGGGTCTTCTTGCCGTCTGTATCGCTCATGCGTCTTTCAATTCCTTCCCGGCGGCATGTCCGCCGATCCGCTCGCGAAAGCCCGCGAGCCTTGCCGCTTCCTCTACTACACGTGACGCGAGTCCACCAGCCGCAAGCGCCGCATGTATCACATGTTCGCGCCCGAATGCCAAACCCAATTCCGACGCGCTCAGGCAGCCGATGAAGCAATTCTCGCCTTCGGGCGGGCGCAGCTTCGACTTGCCGCGCGCCGACCCGTCAAACGCCTGGATCAGCACTGCTGCCTCGCCGCGATCGAGCCGGTCGCGCACCTTCTCGAAGCCGGCGACGGCCTGGCCGCTCTTGCGCGCCAGCGAGAGCAGTTCGATAACGCGGCGCGTCAGCAGGCTCTCGACCGTCTCCACCAGGCCGTCCGGCACCGTGACGGGCCGGCGCGCCGCGCGTGCGAAAAGCCGTTTCGCCACCGCACGCTCCAGCGCGGCCCGCTCGGCGCTCACCCAGATGCCGCGTCCGGGCAGGCGGCCCAGAATATCGGGCACGACGCTGTCCTGCGGATCGAGGACGAAACGCAGCATGCGCGACGGCGGTGCCGTGCGGCCCGTCGCGATGCAGCGCCGCTCGGGCTGCTGATCATGCGTGTTTTCGCGGCCCTTGCCCCGGCCCATCTGCAGCTCCGTCAGGTTTCATGCGCGGTGCGTCAGCTCCGCGCCTCAGCGTCGCTCTCGGCGTCCTGCTCCGACTCGGCGCCGGCTTGCGCCACCATCTCCTCGGGGTCCACCCAGCCCAGCAGGACACGCGCCGTCATGATCAGGTTCTGCGCCTCCTCGAGCGACATGTCGAAGGGTTCCAGCAGACCGTCATCCTTGACCCGTTCGCCATTGACGGTGGTCCAGCCGCCGGCCAGTTCCCAGTCGGCGCAGGTGGCGAAATCGTCCAGCGTCTTGATGCCGTCCTTCGCCAGAGCCTCGACCATCTGCGGGGTGAGCCCCTCGAAATGGATCAGGCTGTCCTCCGCCCCGAGGGCGCGCGCATTCTCCAGCGCGCGGGTGTTGACCTCCTCCAGCCGGTCACGGGCGCGCGCCTGCAATTCATCGGCCGTGTCGTCGTCAATACCCTCGATGCCCAGAAGCTCGTCCTGCTCGACATAGGCCACCTCCTCAAGGGCGGTGAACCCTTCCGCAACCAGGAGCTGGGCCAGCACCTCATCGACGTCAAGATGATCGATGAAGAGTTGCGTGCGCTCGGCGAATTCGGCCTGCCGGCGTTCGCTTTCCTCGGCTTCGGTCATGATGTCGATATCCAGCCCGGTCAGCTGGCTGGCCAGCCGCACGTTCTGCCCGCGCCGGCCGATGGCGAGCGAAAGCTGCTCGTCGGGGACCACCACCTCGATGCTGCCCGCATCCTCGTCGAGCACCACCTTCGAAACTTCGGCGGGCTGCAGCGCGTTGACAAGGAAGGTCGGCTGATCCTCGTTCCAGGGGATGATATCGATCTTCTCGCCCTGCAGTTCATTGACAACGGCTTGCACGCGGCTGCCGCGCATGCCCACGCACGCCCCCACCGGATCGATGGAGCTGTCATTGCTGATCACGCCGATCTTGGCGCGCGACCCCGGATCGCGGGCAACGGCCTTGATCTCGATGATGCCGTCATAGATCTCGGGGACCTCCATCTTGAACAGCTCGGCCATGAACTCGGGCGCGGTGCGCGACAGGAAGATCTGCGGGCCGCGCGCTTCGCGCCGGACATCCTTGATGTAGGCGCGGATGCGATCGTTCGGGCGATAGCTTTCGCGGCCGATCTTGTCGTTGCGCCGCAGAATCGCCTCTCCACGCCCGACATCGACGATGATGTTGCCGTACTCCTCGCGCCGGACAATGCCGTTGATGATTGTGCCGACGCGGTCCTTGAATTCCTCGTACTGGCGGTCGCGCTCGGCCTCGCGAACCTTCTGCAGGATCACCTGCTTGGCGGATTGCGCGGCGACCCGGCCCAGCTCGACAGGCGGCACCTCTTCGCGGATCTCGTCGCCGACCTCGGGGGCGGCAAGAAACTCCCTGGCCTGCTCCACGGTCAGTTCGGCCTGCGGAATCTCGACCTCGTCGACAACGGTGCGCACGCGTTCAAACCTTGCCCGCCCGGTCTTGCGGTCGATATGCACGCGAATATCCAGATCCGAGCCATAGCGCGACTTCGCAGCGCGGGCGAGGCTGTCCTCCATCGCCTCGACCACGAGATCGGGGTCGATCATCTTCTCGCGCGCCACCGCCTCGGCGGTCTGCAGCAGTTCAAGCTGGTTGGCGCTTGTGATGGCCATTGGTCTCACTCCTTCGGGGAAGCGCTGTCACTGTCGCTTTCGGTTTCGATATCGTCGAACGCGCCCTCGTCGATGACGCCGGCATCCTTTCGAGCCTTGAGCACATCGGCGATCAGCGTGTCGGTCAGGACCAGCTTGGCATCGCTCAGCCAGTCGAATTTCAGCCCGATGGT
>CAZMBT010000146.1:0-5404 GCA_964564395.1 uncultured Alkalilacustris sp. | reverse complement strand
CTGTTTGCCCGTGATCTTCATGGTCACACCCGTTCGGTCGATTTGCGGCCAAACAACCCTTGCGGCATGGCGAACAACACCGCGATCAGCACGACGAACGCGACCGCGTCACGGTATTGCGAACTCAGATACCCCGCCGTCAACGCCTCCAGAAGGCCCAGCAGCAGACCGCCGACCAGCGCGCCGACGGGATTGCCCAGCCCCCCGAGCATCGCCGCGGCGAACCCCTTGAGCGCCAGCGCCACGCCCACATCGAAACTGACCAGCGTGATCGGGGTGACCAGAACGCCGCCAACAGCGCCGATCGCGGCCGACACGCCGAAGCTCAGCGTCATGACATAACGCACATTGATCCCGACCAGCTGCGCGGCCAGCCGGTTGTTCGACGTGGCCAGCACAGCCTTGCCGGTAAGGGTGCGGGTAAAGAACAGCCACAGCCCGACAAAGATTGCCGATGCCCCGCCAAGCACCCAAAGGCTTTGCGGCAGGATCGTGACCCCGGCGATATTGAACGGGATATCGCCCGAGAAGGCGGGGAAGCGGTGAATGCTGCGATCGAAGACGATCTGCGTCACCCCCTGGATGAAGATCGATGCGCCGATCGTGATGATGATGATCGACACCACCGGCGCCCCGCGCGCCGGCTCGATCGCGAACTTGTTGAGCGCGATCCCCACCAGCGTGGTCAGCAGCACGGCGAGCACGATGGCCAGCGGCATCGGCAGCCCGCCGGCGATCCCGAAGACGGTGATCATCCCGCCCAGCATCACGAATTCACCCTGGGCGAAATTCACCACCCCCGAGGCGTTGTAGATAATCGTGAAACCCAGCGCGAGCAGCGCGTAGATGGCCCCGACCGTGAGACCGGAGACGATGAACTGAAACAGATCGGCCATGCGCAAGCCTCCGTTGGCGAAATGGCAGGCGGGTTCGGCGGGCGAAGGGGACGACACGGCGCGCGACACCGCCGCGCGCCATGCCATCAGTGCTGGATCACTCGATCTGCAGCCAGCCGCCGTCGCGGATCTCCAGCATCCGGAAGGCGCTCAGGTCGAGACCGAGGTGATCGTCCTCGCCCATCGTGACAATGCCCGTCGTGCCGGCGAAGTCGGTGGTCTCGCGGATCGCGTCGCGCACGGCCACCCCGTCGGTGGTACCGGCCCGCTCGATGGCATCCACCAGAATGCGCATCGCGTCATGCGCATAACCCGCGAAGGTCGACGGCGTATCGTTGAAGCGCGCCTCATAGGCTGCGACATAGTCATGCACCACCTGACGCTGCGGATCGCCTTCCTCGAGCAGATCGGCGATCAGCAGCGCGGTGCCGGGCAGACGCACACCCTCGGCCGCTTCGGGACCGGCAAGGTCGATGAAGGCGTTCGACGCCACCCCGTGCGACTGATAAAGCGGTGCCGTGATGCCCAGCTGGGCATAGTTGCGCGTCACGATCGCCGGCCCCTGCCCGAATCCGGGATTGAGCACCGCATCCACGTTTCTGCCGCGGATATTGGTCAGCTGCGGCGTCATGTCGGCATCGCCCGGACCATAGCTTTCATCGGCGATGATCTCGATGTCGTAATCGCCCGCGACATCCATGCACTGGTTGCGCATCGAGGCGCCGAAGCCGCCGGTTCCCGAGATCATCCCGACCCGGGTCAGCCCGCGCTCCTGCATGTCCTCGAAGATCTTTTCGCAGGCCATGCGGTCCGTGTGGGGGGTCTTGAAGGCGAAAGGCTTGGTCGGCTCGATGATGTCGATTCCGCCGGCGAGCGAGATGAAGGGCACCTGCTCTTCCTCGAGCACGGGGATCATGGCCATCGATGTGCCGGTGGTCGAACCGCCGATCACCGCGATCACGCCGTCATCCTCCACGAGGCGGGTGGCGAAGGTGCGCGCCCTGCTGGCGTCGCCCTGGTCGTCATACATGACCAGATCGAGCTGTTCGCCGAGGACCCCGCCCGCCTCGTTGATTTCATCGACCAGCATGCGCAGCGTCTTCGCCGCCGGGTCGCCCAGGAACGATGCCGGGCCGGTTTCGGACACGCTGGCGCCGATGCGGATCTGCGCGTCGGCGGGACCGCCCCAACCAACAGCGAGGACCACACCCAGCGCGGTCGTTGTCATCACTTGCTTCATCACGTTTCCTCCTCCTTCATTGGCCGGGCGAGCCGGCTTTCGGGCACGACGTCCGGCGTGTCGGCTGCACACAGTGTCACATCCTGCGCAGCGAGTCGCGATCCCGATAAGGCCGGACTCCTCCCGGCGACTCTCAATAAATAATTGACTGACCGGTCGGTCTATGCAAGAAAATTCTGCATGCGGCCACGCAGACGCAGCTTTGCGCCGCAACGGGAGGATCCATGTCTGAAGCGAACACCGTTCAGGTTGACTGTACGGGCGGCATACTGCGGATCACGCTGAACCGCCCCGACAAGCTCAACGCCTTCACAGACGCCATGCATGGCGAGTTGCGCGCAGCCATCGACCGCGCGCATGAGGATGCGCAGGTCCGGGTGGTTCTGCTGACCGGAGCCGGGCGGGGGTTTTGTGCGGGGCAGGATCTGAGCGACCGGGATCCGCGCCGGATGGACGGTCCGCCGGATCTGGGCCACACCATCGAAACGCTCTACAATCCGCTGATTCGTCGCATCCGATCACTGCCCAAGCCGGTGATCTGCGCGGTCAACGGCGTTGCCGCCGGCGCCGGCGCCAATCTGACACTGGCTTGCGACATCGTTCTGGCCGCACGTTCGGCGAAGTTCGTGCAGGCCTTCGCGCGCATCGGGCTCGTGCCGGATTCGGGCGGCACATGGAGCCTGCCTCGCCTGTTGGGCGAAGCTCGCGCCAAGGGGCTGGCGCTGACCGGCGAGCCGCTGGATGCCGCCACGGCCGCCGACTGGGGGTTGATCTGGAAGGTGGTGGAGGATGACGCGCTGACCGAGACGGCAGACGCGCTGGCGCAACGCTTCGCCGCGGGGCCGACACGGGGCCTGGGCCTGACAAAGCAGGCGATCCAGGCCGCCAGCGAGAACGGGCTCGATGCCCATCTCGACCTTGAGCGCGATCTGCAGCGCGAAGCGGGGCGCACGAAAGACTATGCCGAGGGCGTTCTCGCCTTCTTCGAAAAACGCGATCCGGAGTTTCAGGGCAGATGAATGCCGCAGACATGACCCCGCAGGATCTTGCCACCGCATCGGCGGAAGCCATGTGGCGCAACGACTCGGCGTCGCAGCAGCTGGGCATGCGGATCGACCGCATCGGCCCCGGCACGGCCGAGCTGAGCATGACCGTCACCGACGCGATGACGAACGGCCACGACACCTGTCACGGCGGGTTCATCTTTGCCCTGGCCGACAGCGCCTTCGCCTTCGCCTGCAACAGCTACAACCAGAACACCGTCGCGCAGCACTGCTCGATCACCTATATCGCGCCGGCCTTTGCGCAGGACCGGCTGACCGCCACCGCACGCGAGGTGTCGCGCGCGGGGCGCGGCGGCATCTATGATGTGCGTGTCACCAATCAGAACGGCGCGCATATCGCCGAATTCCGGGGCCATTCGCGCACCGTCAAGGGCACGCATCTGCCCGACAGCGGCTGATTCACGCCCCGCACGACAAGAGCCCGCGAGGAACCTGCCATGAAAGACCTGTCCCCCCGTCCCGACGAACTCGACCCGATCGAGACGGCATCGCGCGACGAGATTTCGGCGCTGCAGCTCGAACGCCTGAAATGGTCGCTGCGTCACGCCTATGACAACGCGCCCTTCTATCGCGCGCGCTTTGACGCGGCCGGCGCCCATCCCGACGACCTGCAAAGCCTTTCGGATCTGGCGAAGTTCCCCTTCACCACGAAGGGCGATCTGCGCGACAATTATCCCTTCGGCATGTTCGCTGTCCCGCGCGAGAAGATCTGCCGCATCCACGCCTCGTCGGGGACGACGGGCAAACCGACCGTGGTGGGCTACACGGCCGGCGATATCGACATCTGGTCACAGATGGTCGCGCGCTCGATCCGGGCCTCGGGCGGGCGGCCCGGCGATATCGTGCACATCGCCTATGGCTACGGGCTGTTCACCGGCGGGCTCGGCGCACATTACGGGGCCGAGAAGCTGGGCTGTACCGTCGTGCCGATCTCGGGCGGCATGACCGAACGTCAGGTCACCCTGATCGAGGATTTCCGGCCGCGCGTGATCATGGTCACGCCCTCCTACATGCTGTCGATCCTTGACGAGTTCCGCCGGCAGGGGCTGGATCCGCGCGCCTCGTCGCTGGAGGTCGGGATCTTCGGCGCCGAGCCCTGGACCGATGCGATGCGTGCCGAGATCGAGGAGGCCTTCGACATGCACGCAGTCGACATCTACGGCCTGTCCGAGGTGATGGGCCCCGGTGTCGCGAATGAATGCGTCGAGACGAAGGACGGGCTGCATATCTGGGAGGACCATTTCTATCCCGAGGTCATCGACCCCGAAACCGGCGATCCCGTTCCCGACGGCGAAATCGGCGAGCTGGTCTTCACCACCCTTACGAAGGAAGGTCTGCCGATCATTCGCTACCGCACGCGCGACCTGACGCGGCTGCTGCCGGGCACCGCGCGCTCGATGCGGCGCATGCAGAAGGTCACCGGGCGCACCGACGACATGATCATCCTGCGCGGGGTCAATGTCTTTCCCACGCAGATCGAGGAACAGATCCTGAAATGCGCCGGCCTGGCGCCGCATTTCCAGATCGAGCTTGCGCGCAAGGGCCGCATGGACAGCATGACAGTGCATGTGGAATGCACCCCGCAAGCCGTCGACGCCAATGCCCGTGCCGCCGCTGCGAAGGAGCTCGCCCATCACATCAAGAGCGTGGTCGGCATCAGCACAGCCGTCGAAGTCCGCGATCCGGGCAGCGTGGAACGGTCGATGGGCAAGGCCAAGCGCGTGATCGACAAACGCCCGTCGGAGTGAGGTGGGCGCAGGAGAACCGACCACATGGCAAGGACCAGAGCCGCGGATTTCGAGGAAAAACAGCGCAGCCTGCTGGACTGTGCCGCCTCGGTATTCGCCGAGCTGGGCATGGACAAGGCCTCGATGGCGCATATCGCGGCGCAGGCGCAGGTCTCCAAGGCGCTCTTGTATCATTACTATCCCGGCAAGGATGCGCTGATCTTCGACATCGTGCGCACACATCTGGAGGAGCTGGACCTCGCGCTGGCGCAGGCCGACCGCCCGACCGCCTCCCCGCATGAGCGGTTACGCCTGTTGATCCATGTCGTGCTGGAGCAGTATCGCGACGCCGACAATGAACACAAGGTTCAGCTCAACTGCGCCGGAACGCTGGCCGACGAACAGAGCGAAGTGCTGCGCAGGATCGAGCGGCGGATCGTCAGGCGCTTCGCCGAGGTGATCCGCGCGATCAACCCC
>CAZMBT010000145.1:0-5440 GCA_964564395.1 uncultured Alkalilacustris sp. | reverse complement strand
CCAAGGCGTTTCACGGCAAGGCGGCCATGCAGGAGAAAGGCGTGCGCATGAAATGCGTGACGCTTCTGGTGGAGGGCCCGGAGGATGCCGACCCCTGGGGGCGCGAGGCGCTCTATCATGGCGACGACTATGCCGGACGGCTGACCTCGGGCGGGTATTCGGTGGTGTTCGGCAAGTCCATTGCCATGGGCTATGTACGCCCCGATCTGGCCGAGCCGGGCACGCGGCTGCAGCTTCGCATGTTCGACCGCCTGTGGCCTGCGGTCGTCACCGAAGACAGCCCGCATGACCCGCAGAATGCGCGGTTGCGCGCCGATGGGTAAAACCACAGGTGGGCGAGCCATCTGAGGCGACCAACATGACGGGTGACATCGCGTCGGGCGCGCAGTAGCTTCGCCCGCGACGAGTCACTGCCCGGATGCCCGAAGATGTCCCTTCGCTTTGCCGAACCGACGCAACAGCCGATCACACTGCATGTTGTCACCAGCGAGGCACTGCCCGACTGGCGCGCGGCGCAGCCCGAACCCATACGGCGCTGGCTGGAGGCCACCGGCTTTGCCGCAAAGGCGGGCGAAGTTGCGCTGATCCCCGATTCGGAGGGCAAACTGGCCTGCGCCGCCGCAGGGTTGGGCGACGCGACGGCGCGCCTTCGCGAACGGTTCGTGCTGGCCGCGGCGGTCAAGTCGCTGCCCGCCGGGACATACCGGCTGGAAACGACGCTGTCCGGCGCCGCGCTGGAGGAAGCCGCGCTGGGCTGGCTTCTGGCCGGTTATCGGTTCGAGCGCTACCGCCCATCGAAATCGGAGCGCGAAACCCCGCGGCTGCTGGCGCCGCCCGGGGTCGATGCCGCGCGGCTGGAACGGATCGCGGCGGGCGAGGCGCTGACGCGCGATCTGATCAACACCCCGGCAAGCGACATGGGGCCGGAGGCGCTCGAGGCGGCCTGCGGCGAACTGGCGGAGGCGTTCGGCGCCCGGATGAGCGCAACGCGCGGTGATGCGCTGCACGCGGCCAATCTGCCGCTTATCCATGCAGTGGGACGCGCCGCCGCGCAGGAGCCGCGTCTTCTCGACATGCGCTGGGGTGATGAGGGGCCCGCGCTGACCCTCGTGGGCAAGGGCGTGTGCTTCGATACCGGCGGGCTCAACATCAAGCCGGCCACCTCCATGGCGCTGATGAAGAAGGACATGGGCGGGGCCGCCACGGTGCTGGGCCTGGCGCGGATGATCATGGCGCAGGGCTGGCGGGTGCGGCTGCGCGTCCTGATACCGGCGGTTGAGAACAGCATCTCGGCCGGGGCCTTCCGCCCGCAGGACATTCTCACGGCCCGCAACGGGCTGACGGTGGAAGTCAACAACACCGATGCCGAAGGGCGGCTGGTGCTGGCGGACGCGCTTGCCCTCGCCGATGAAGACCCCCCCGACTGCCTGCTGAGCATGGCAACCCTGACTGGGGCTGCCCGCGTTGCCCTGGGCCCCGACATCGCGCCGTTCTACTGCACCGATGATACCTTCGCGCAGGCCCTGATGGTCGCCGCCGATCACGTGCGCGACCCGCTGTGGCGCATGCCGCTGTGGCAGGGTTACCAGACCATGATCGAGCCGGGCATTGCCGATCTGGACAATGCGCCCTCCGGTGGCATGGCCGGGTCCATCACCGCGGCGTTGTTTCTGAACCGTTTCGTGAAGGACAGCGCCAGCTTCACGCATTTCGACATCTTCGGCTGGCAGCTCAAGGACGCGCCCGCGCGGCCTCGCGGCGGTGTCGGCCAGGGCGCGCGTGCCCTGTTCGAGGCGCTGCCCGAAAGGCTGGGGCTGTGACGGACCGCCGGCTCACACCCGCCAATGACCGGGTCGCGGATCAGGCGCTGCGCGACAGCGTTGCTGCGCCGCGTTACGTGGCGGGCGTCCGGCAGCGCGTAATCGCCCCGCTGGCGGACCTGCTGGCAGCGCCCGGTGGCGCGCGCGACCGGCAGTTGCTGATGGGGGATGGGTTTCGCGTGCTTGAAACCCGGAATGGCTTTGCGTTCGGCCAGGCGCTGCGCGACGGATATGTCGGGTATGTTCGCGAGGACCGGCTGGGCCCGGACAAGCCGGCGACGCATATCGTCACGGCGCCGGCCACCCATCTTTACACGGCGCCCGACGTCAAGGCCCCGGAACACGCGGCGCTGTCCTTCGGCGCGCGCCTCACGGTTTCCGGTCACTCGGGCGCCTTCGCGCGCATCGATGCGGGGGGCTTCGTTCCCAAGGCTCACTTGACCGATGCGGCGACCGGCTGTCGCTTCACCGATCCGGTCGCGGTGGCCGAGATGTTCCTGGGCACCCCCTATCTCTGGGGTGGCAACAGCCGGGCGGGGCTGGATTGCTCGGCCCTGATCCAGATCGCCTGCCTGGCCTGCGGCATCGCCTGCCCGGGCGACAGCGACCTTCAATGCGCCCAGCTCGGCCAGCCACTGCCCGCCGACGCCCGCACGCAACGCGGCGACATCGTCTTCTGGCACGGGCATGTGGGTTGGATGTCGGACGGCCGGACATTGCTGCACGCCAATGCCCATCACATGTCCGTAACCCGCGAACCGCTGCAGGATGCGTGCGCACGAATCGAGGCACAGGGTGGCGGGGCACCGATCGCATTCAAGCGCATCCCCCCCGACCGGAGCGGATGAATCCGATGGCCCGCTGCGCGACGAGCCTGCGCATACCGGACGGGCATCGCGCGGCTGCGGTGCAGGTGCCGTGATGTCGCGCAGCGATCCGCGCGGCACCGTCACCCCCGAGCTGATGCTGCGCGCCTACGCGGCCGGAATTTTTCCGATGGCCGAGTCGCGCGACAACGACGTGCTGCACTGGATCGACCCGGAGCGGCGCGGCATCCTGCCGCTTGACGGGTTCCACCTGTCACGCTCCCTGCGACGCCAGATCCTGCGTGCCCGGTTCGACGTCTCCATCGACACCGATTTCGCCGGCGTGATCCGAAGCTGCGCCGATCGCGAGGAAACCTGGATCAACCGTCCCATCGAGAGGCTGAGCATCGCATTGCACCAAATGGGGTACGCACATTCGATCGAGCTGCACGACGGCGCGGAACTCGTCGGCGGCGTCTACGGTGTCGTGCTCGGAGCGGCCTTCTTCGGGGAAAGCATGTTCTCACGGCGCGATGACGCCTCAAAGATTGCACTCGCACATCTGGTCGCGCGGTTGCGCGGCGCCGGCTTCACGCTGTTCGACACGCAGTTCGTCACCCCGCACCTGATCCGGCTCGGCGCGCGCGAGATCAGCCGTTCAAAGTATCGCGGCCTGCTGCGCGGCGCGCTCGCGCGCCGCCCCGATTGCAGCCTGGCGCATGCGGCGCTCTCACCTCAGGAGGTTGTACAGCGGATAACCCAGACATCGTAACGGGCGTGATCGATCGCGTTCAGCGCCGGGCTGGCCGCAATCATCCAGCCCGAGAACAGGCTGCGGTCCTCGCGGTTGTCATGCACCTGCAGCAGGGCAAAGGCATTGCTCGCCGGATCCTCGACGGGATACCGGCATTCTCGCAGCGTGATATCCAGATGGCCGAGCGCATGGCTTTCGTCCAGCCGCAGCGTTATGTCCCGCGACCGCCCCGAAACCTTGTCAAGCGCCCGCAACACCGCCCCGGTCCCGTTCTCGACCTGTGGCCCGCCAACATCCTGAGCGACGGCGACCGGAGCGGACACCAGACCCAATGCGAGGAAAACGCCGCCAATGCGCCTCGTCATCGGGCGCTCCCTTCTTCCAGGCCGCTCTCGCCGCCCGTCGCCGCGCGCAAGAGCAGGTTGACCAGGCTGACCGCGCTCTGGGTATCGGCAATCCGGTCCCCGTGTCCGAGTTCGTAAGGTGACCCGCCCGGCAGGATCTCCACGAAACTGCCACCCATCAGCCCTTCGGAGGCGATGATGGCCGCGCTGTCCTCGGGCAGGCGCAAATCATCACGCATGCGTATCTCCATCTCGGCACGAAAGGTCGCGGGATCGATCGACAGGGCCGTGACACTACCCACCTTGACGCCGGCCATGCGCACATCCGATCCCGCAGCGACCCCCTGCGCCGACTGGAACGATGCCCCCAGAACATATCCGTTACGATCCGACACGCCCAGACCGACGATCTGCCCGGCATACAGTACAAAGCCCAGCGCAACGGCAAGGACCGCACCACCCAGGATCACTTCCGTCGGGTTCTCGGACATGTCACTCCGGCTGCCACGCCTCGTAGTCGCTCTTCTCTTCGGGGCGCTTGCGCCGGATCGATCCGGGCGGCGCATAGGCGAGCGGTGTGCCGGTCAGATTCTCCTGATGCGGCTTTTCCCATGCACGCCGGCGCAGCGGCTTTTCGCTTGGCGGTTCGTCCCAGGTGCGGTGCAGCCACCCATGCCAGTCGGGCGAGATGCGGCTGGCTTCCATTTCACCGTTGAAGATCACCCAGCGCTTGCTGTCATCCTGCGTGCGGTAGAAAACATTGCCCTGATCATCCTCTCCGACCTTCACGCCTTTACGCCAGGTAAAAAGCTGCGTGCCCAGCGTCTGACTGTTCCACCAGGTAATGAGTCGCAAGATGAACTGCATGAACCTTCTCCACACCGGGCTGCCCTGCATCCGTATGACCGAACTGAGTTGCAAGGTCCAGCGCGATCCCCGCAAGGGCGCGCCCGGCGCTGTCGTTGCCAGTGCCGGGCGACGCGGCTGTCAGCCGGCCGAGACGGGCTCGCCGCGCCGGTCGGAATAGATCATCAGCGGACGCGCGTCGGAATTGACTGCCTCTTCATTGACGACAACTTCCTGCACATCCGACATCCCCGGCAACTCGAACATCGTATCGAGCAGGATATCCTCCAGGATGGATCGCAACCCGCGTGCCCCGGTCTTGCGCGCGATCGCCTTGCGGGCGATCATGCGCAGGGCATCATCGGTAAAGGTCAGTTCGGCCCCTTCGATCTCGAAAAGGCGCTGGTACTGCTTGACCAGTGCGTTCTTCGGTTCGGTCAGGATCGTGATCAGCGCATCCTCGTCAAGGTCCTCAAGTGTCGCGATGACCGGCAAGCGCCCCACGAATTCCGGAATCAGGCCGAATTTCAGCAGATCCTCGGGCTGCAGCTGCTTGAGGGTGTCGCCGATCCCGCGCTCGGCCTCGTCCTTGACATCGGCCCCGAAGCCGATCGCCGAGCCCTTGCCACGCTGCGAGATGATCTTGTCGAGTCCGGCGAAAGCGCCGCCGACAATGAACAGGATGTTGGTGGTGTCGACCTGCAGGAACTCCTGCTGCGGGTGCTTGCGGCCACCCTGCGGCGGCACGGAGGCCACGGTTCCCTCCATCAGCTTGAGCAGTGCCTGCTGCACGCCCTCGCCCGAGACATCGCGGGTGATCGACGGGTTGTCGGATTTGCGCGTGATCTTGTCGACTTCGTCGATGTATAC